>CAYPAS010000001.1:0-35589 GCA_964408785.1 uncultured Gammaproteobacteria bacterium
GTCCAAAAGGTTTTAAGGCTGGCGAATAATGGTTAATTAAATTAATTAGACGGGTTTAATCGGGCGTTTTTTCGATTATCCCATTTTACATATTAATCAAATTTAGATTTTGATTTATTATCAAAATCATGATGACGTATGAATAAAAAAATAATTTCTTTGGCAATCACTTTGATTGTCAGCATTAGCTTTTTGACTGGTGTTAAGTTTGGTTTAGCTAGTAGCAATGATGACTCTATGGAAAAAAATGTAGCCACGCCTAAGATTAAGATAATATATCCAAATGGTGGAGAAAAATGGACGAACGATAAAGAAAGTAAGATAGAATGGCAGACAGAAGGTATATCAAAAAACAGTTACCTAACCTTTCGTTTGCGTCGAGTTAATGGCGAAATGATAACTTCAGCAAATGAGTTTGGCTCGCCTCAAGCAACTCAGATTATCAATAGCGGTAGTGCAGTTATAACACCAGATTCAGATATTTGCCCAGATGGATCTTACAAAATAGAAATTGAGGCATATATAAACAACGTCCAATACATTGATTACAGTGATGCTCCTTTTACTATTACCTCTGCCAGCAGCCAAGCCGCAAATGATGTCGCCGCTTTAAGCAGTGATAATTCTTCAAGTAAAGAAACCGCAAAAAATTCCGATACTCTCAAGAGCTCCGTTACCACGGAAAGCGCTAAATCGGTTGATCAAATTACTCAGATAAATAACAACGCCAGTCTTTTGGCTAGCGATAATGTCGATGAGATATTGTCAGGATTAAATCAGGTCCGCAACACCGTTGAGGAACAAAAAACTGAAAATAAGTATTTGGAAAAGCTCGCTAGCGATGAAAAGGGTTTGACGGAGCAGGTCCGTTCAGCCATCACCAATTTTATTACCTACGGAGTCGATAGCAATACTCAGAAATTAGGCGCGGGCGAAAGGGCAGCGGTCATGAGTTCTTATAAAGAAGCTTTTGGCAAGCTACCGGAAACTGAAACTGAACTCGCTGACGCCATTAAGATTGCCAATGGCCGTTTTCCTTCAACAACCAGCGCTGAGGCGGAAAAATACGCCACGGAACAATTTGTTAAAATATATCTTCGCCAGCCAGATTTGAATAATAGCAGGGACAACGCGGCTATCAAGATTATGGCTTACGGTTTAAGACAAAAGGCGGAAAACCGTAACTTGAATAGCGAGAGTGTCGGTATTAAGACTTTTAGGAATATTTTTGGCAGAGTGCCGCAAAGTACTCAGGATTGGAATATAATGCAGGCGATAACTTATTCCGGGGCAACTAGATAAAATTAGTTAGAATTCCTTACAAAAACCCAGTTTTTCTGGGTTTTTTGTTTGTTTTTGTGGCATTTTTGTGGTATATTAAATAAAGATATTTAGCTAGTTTATTAGATTATGATTGATTTACATATCCATTCTAATTATTCTGACGGTCTTTTTCCGGTAGAGCAGTTGGCGGCCATAATTAAAAAATCTGGTTTAGAATATTGCTCTCTTACTGACCACGACACTGTTGATGGCGTAGAAAAAATTATCAACGCCCTTGAAGGTTCGGAGATAAAGGCAATTCCGGGTGTAGAATTATCGGCTATATATAACGAAAGGGAAATTCATATCTTGGCTTATGATTTTAATATTAATGAAGTTAAAAAAATATTAAAGAAAAAAGATGAAATAGTTGACCAACAAAAAGCAAAAGAATTAGATAGAGCCAGGAAATTATTTATTGCACATGGTTTTGAGGTTAGTCATTGTCTTGAAATTGATAATAAAAATCCGGCTGGATTAACGATAGCCCTTGATGTTTTTAATAATTCAAAAAACCAAGAAAAACTTTTAAAAATTCATGGAAGAAGTCTTTCTAAAAATGAGTTTTATGATTTTTATCAAGCACCTGGCGCCCCTTGCTTTGTTGCTCGTGGCGGCGTTGGTGCCGAATGGATTATTAAGCAATTTAGAAAAATAGCCAACGATTTGATATTGGCTCATCCTCTTAATGCAATTAGTTTTTTTCCACCATTAAAATTAAACGACATAAACAATCTTATTAATCTGGGTTTAGATGGTGTGGAAATATATCATCCTGATTTAAACGACGCGCAGATTAGAATGTTAGAAAAACTTGTTTTAAAGGGAAAATTAAAATTTACCGGAGGATCTGATTTTCATGGTAAGGATGATGTACGAAAAATCGGTTTTTATTCAGATGGAAAGATTATTAGTTGTTTTAGGTTGAGTAGATTCCAAAGCGTATGAAAGAATATTCAGCCGGTGGAATTATAATAAAGATTGAAGGCGACAAACTCATGGTGCTTCTTGTTGAACACTTGGCTGGGTCTTTTGTTTTTCCCAAAGGACATATTGAGATTGGCGAAACCCCGGCCGCTGCCGCTAAACGGGAAATAAGCGAAGAAGTCGGTTTAAATGATATAATCGTCGGGAAAAAATTGGGAGTAATAAATCGACGCGCGATTAAATCACTAGCTAAGCCAGCCAAAGAAATTACGATGTTTATGATAGAAGTTAAAAATTATTCTCATCACGCCGCCCAGGAGTCTTATAGGTGGTTTGAATTAGACGATGTGACCGCTCATTTAAGATACGAAGAAGACAAACTATTTTTTCAAAGCATTAAGAATTCGCTCTTAGAATAAAAAAATATGGAAAATGTTGATTATCCGGTAAAGCCAGGTAATAGTCTGGAATTGTTTTGGAAAAAATTTCCGTCAGCTTGCCGGATTTTAGATCTTGGTTGCGGCCGCGGCGGTGATTCTATTTTTTTGTCGGAGAAGGGGTTTTCGCTTACAGCTGTTGATTGTTCCGCTGAGGTTATCGGCAGCCTCAAAAAAGAAAAAGACTCGCGCGGATTAGATAGTTTAGAGTTAATCATCAGCGATATCCAGGATTTTTCTTTTGAAAAAAATTTTTATCAAGTAATAATCTGTCGTAATGTTCTTAATTTTTTGAAGAGGGAGGTGGCGGAAAATTTCCTTCAATTCCTTAAGGATAGTCTGCCAATTGGCGGCTTTGCGATTGTCGAGGTTTTTAACGAAGCCGACCCCAGTTTTCTTTCGGAAAAACCGTTTGCTTTTTACTTTAAGGAGCAGGAATTGTTAACCCTATTCAAAGACTATAAAATAATTTATTATTTAGAAAATATTATTTTTGACCCCGGCCACCCTGATTTCAGGGCGCCGCATCGCCACGGTGTTTCTCGGATAGTTGCCGTAAAATGCCAATAATTTTTTAAAATGCTGTAATTTAAGCATAATTGTTTTTAATAATTTTTATATTTATGGCTAAGAAAAATCTTTTTTTCTTAATTTTTCTACCCCTAATCGCCATCGTTGCTCTTTTTGTTTGGCGGTTATGGCCAGCTTTGGGCCAGCTTGGTAGTCCGCTTTTTTCTCCTCCCGATAGTAGCCAGAAGAGCGATGTTGTTGAATCTGTCAACCAGAGGATTCTTAATGAGGCGCCTTTAGATTTTGAGCCTAGCTATACAGAAACCGCCGCTCCTTTGGGAGATATAAGCAATTATCAGGCGATTAAAGAAAAATACGGTTTAAGCCTTTCAGAAACTCAGGAGAAATTTTTGGATGATAATCGCTTCCTCTTGCTTGATTCTAGCCAGGTTAATTTTTTGAATCCCCAGTCTCCTGATTATAATTTCGACCAATGGCTTTCCGATAGCGATCGCTTTGGTGGCGGTTCTATTTATAGCCGTAAACCGGAAGATTCTGTTTTGATAACACCAGACACCGTCCTTCATGCTTATCATCGTTACTTCGAATTAACTTTAGAAGAATTAGAAAAGAGAGAATTAAGCCAGGCGCTCAGGAATTTCCTTTCCAGCCTGCAGACTAATTTAGAAGCCGCCGCTAAAAATAGCAGCACTGATGTTAAGAGTCGTTATGAACGATTAGATTCCCAGATTGTTGTCGCTAGAGTGCTTTTAGATAATCAGAATGAGGCCAAGCCTGCTTATTTTGCTAGCCCGGAAGAGGAACAGTCTTATCAGGAGCGTGATAAAGCCGCCGACTCCTTCGAAAAAGCGGAATCTTTGTTGAAAGATTATGGCCGTTCTTTGCCCACGCCACTTTTAGCGGCCGCGGAAAATGATTTGCGCAAGATTTATAAGGCGGAAGGAGTTTCCTCTTCCGATCTTTTCAGCGTTTATGATCCGGAAATAAAAGCAGATTTTACCCAGTTTACGCCTCGTAGTCATTACACTAAAGACTCGGCTTCACGCGCTTATTTCCGCGCCATGATGTATCTTGGACACAGTTCTTATCTTTTAAATAGCGATTTAGCTATTGGTGATATCAATCTTTTAGTAAAGCAGATGGGTAAGAAAAATGGTGCCTTAGCCCCGATTAATTATTGGCATCAGATAGTTAACACCACCTCTTTTTACGCGGGGGTCAGTGATGATTTATCTTATGACGAATGGCGAGAATTTACGGAAAAATTAATCGGCCAGGTTGATGATGATTCCGAGTTGGTTTCTGCTGCCGTTGTTTCTAAACTTTCAGCCAACCTTAATCTTCTGCGTCTGCCGCGAATTCTATCGGACGTTATCGTTAGCGAAAATATAGGGAATATGGATAAGAATGATCTTCTAAAAAAATCTCTTAGCTTCAGGATATTCGGCCAGAAATTTTCTTATGATGCTTGGATTTTGAATGGCTTGACCGCTGGCCAAGAAAAGAAAGAAGCTTCTTTGCCGTCGATGCCTTCCGCTTTGTTTATTCCGGCCGCTTTCGGCAGTCAGATGGCCAAGGAAAATAGTTTAGAGTTCTTGCGTCAGGATAGTGATTTTAACGAAGAAGAAATTACCTCTTTTTCTGGCGCCTTAGAAAAGAAAGCGCAGGAAATCAAGAAGGTGGAGAAAAGCGACTGGCTTTCTTCTCTTGGCAGTGCTTGGCTTTATGTCTTGTCTTCCTTTGTTTACGATTATGGCCATGGCTACCCGCTTTATATGCAGGCGGTTAATTTCAGCCACAAGCAAATCCAGACATTTCTTGGTTCTTACGCCGAATTAAAGCACGACACTTTATTGTACGCCAAGCAAAGTTTTGCTGAGATGGGGGCTGGTGGCGAAGATTCGGCTATCCCGCCAGTCGTTAAAGGTTTTGTCGAACCCAATTTGATATTCTGGCGGCGCTTGTTAGAATTAGTTGATGAGCACCAGCAGCTTTTTGTCGATAACAATTTGTTTAGGGAAGGAAACGCTGTCGATCGCCTGAATAAATTTCGTTCCTTAGTTTCTTTATATTCAAGGATTGCTGAACAAGAATTGCGCGGTCAGGCAATTAGCGCCGATGATTATGAAGCTTTGCGCACCTCCAAGCTCTATTTTATGGCTCAGCCATTTACCACTATTGATCCGACAGCTACTTCCGGTCAGACGGCCTTGATTGCTGATATTCACACCGACGCTGTTTATGGCCAGATACTTTATGAAGCAACAGCTAAGCCGTATTTTATGATTGCTTTGGTGGGCAATGAAGATTCGCCTCGTGCTGTCGCCGGCTTGGTTTATAATCATTATGAATTCAAGGATGATTTAAGTTCTCGCCATAGCGATGAATGGTGGCGCGGCTTAGTCTATGGATCGGGAAGCCTGCCTCTTAAGAATTTTTGGTATAAACCTTTGGGCTTATAAAAAATGTGAATAAAAAAATAATTATCATTATTGTTGCTGCCCTATTTTTCCTAGCCGGATTTATTCCGGCTGGTTTTTTCTTAGAGAAGAAAGTAATATCAGATCTCAGTCTTAGTGATGATTTTTCCGCTGATAGGCCACTGGGAGCGCAGTATCCTGATAAAGAAATGTTTTTACCGCTTATCGAAAAGAATGCCGCTCGGAAGCCGCTAAAAAAAGTTAGTGGCTTGGTGGTGCCGCATCACTTGCTGGCTATTGATATGATTGCTGCCGCTTATGCCGGCTTAGCTGCTAATGATTATCAGGAAATAGTTTTATTGAGTCCGGATCATTATAGTGCTTCCAGTAAGGATGTTGCCGTCAGTCGTCGTGATTTAGCGACAGCTTTCGGTGTCATGAAGAATGATGATAAATTATCCGAATCTTTAGCTTCTTTGCCCAATGTCGCTGATGGAGATTTTTTTTACCGCGATCACGGCATCGGCGCTCAATTACCGTTTATCAAATATTATTTTCCTCAAGCTAAAATCGTGGTCTTGTCTTTTAAACCGGAAACTTCTCGCGATGAGCTTGATAAGATATATGAGATTTTGTCGCGGAATTTGCCGGACAATTCTTTAATTGTTCAAAGCACTGACTTTTCTCATTATTTATCGTCAGAAGCAGCTGAGCGTCAAGATAAAACCAGTTTAGCCGTTTTGGAAAGTGGCGATTCGTCTTTAGTTTGGAGTCTGAATCAGCCTGATAATATCGATTCGAAGGCGGCTATGTATTTACAGTCACGCCTGCAAAGAGAAAGATTTTCAGCGACAGCGAAGATTGAAGAACAGCATAATTCCCAAGAATATTCCAAGGAAAAACTAAACTCGACTACTAGTTATATATCCGCTTTTTTCATTCCTCAAGAAAAGCTCGCCACCGCTTCTTATCGTTTGCTTTTTGTCGGCGATATTATGCTTTCTCGCTATATCGGCGAATTAATGGCCAGGAAAGATGATTACCTTTTCCCTTATCAGAATATCATTGATTATTTAAAGGGGGCGGATATGGCGATAGGCAATTTAGAGAGTCCGATAGCCGCTAACGGCCAAGACGCCGGTCACCTTTATTCTTTCCGAGCCGATCCGAAGAATGCCGCCGCTTTGAAGGAGGTTAATTTTCAGCTTTTAACTTTAGCTAATAATCATATTTTTGATTATGGGCCGGAGGCTATGCTTGAAACTCTGCGCAATTTAGAGGCCGCTGGCATATCATACGCCGGCGCCGGCGATAATTTTTCTGTCGCGCACCAGGGAACGATTAAGGAGTTGGGCGATTTAAAAATTGGTTTTTTGGCATATACTGATCTTTTACCGCGGTCACAAGCCGCTTCTGATAATCAAGCGGGTTTTTCCTATCTTGATGCCCGGCAGATGGCTTTGGATATAGAAAATTTAAAGAAGCGGGCCGATTTAGTCGTTGTTTCTTTTCATTTCGGCCAGGAATATCAGACGGTTTCTAATAAGCACCAGCAGGAAATCGCCGCAGCCGCCGTTAAGTCTGGCGCCGATCTGATTATCGGACACCACCCTCACGTGCCTCAGGAGATTAGTCAAATTAATGGAGTGACAGTAGCCTATAGTTTAGGTAATTTTATCTTTGATCAGAATTTTTCTCCCGAAACTGCTTCTGGCCTGATCTTGGAAGTGATTATTGAGGATGGAAAAATAAAAAGCGCTAAGCCGCTAAGAATAGTTTTTAATCGGCAGTTTCAGCCTAGCTTAAAAGAAGGCAATTAGAGTACAATATAAATGAATATAAAACATATGAATAAAAAGAATTTTATTTTTTTGGCCGTTATTATCATCCTGGCGATTGGTGTAATGATTGCCGTTTATTTTTCTAAGCCGCGCTTGGCCGCTCCTTTTATCGTTGGTAAGCAAGCTATTGAAAAATTGCCAAAAATAGATTCTCCGGAAAATCCTGTTAGTAATCAGGCGGATATTATTGAAGCAGAATTTTCTTGTCCTAGCGGCCAGAATATTGGTGCCGCTTTTTTTAATGGTCCTGATTCTCGAGTGGAATTATCTTTAAGCGATGGGCGAAAGATGATTTTACCACAGGTGATTTCTGCTAGCGGCGCCCGTTATGCCAATGATGATTCTTTTGTCTTTTGGAATAAAGGCGATGGTGCTTTTATTGAAGAAAATGGCCAGATAACTTTCGCTGACTGCCTTGTCCAGGAAAACAATGGCTCAGAAAAAAATAATGAGACGAAAGTCGGTTTAGCAAATCCGGCCAGCGTTAATTGCCAAGACAAGGGAGGTAGTTTGAGTATTAAGACGCGACCTGATGGTGGCCAATATGGCTTGTGCTATTTTGATGACGGCCGTGCTTGCGAGGAATGGTCGATGTTCCGAGGCGATTGTCCGGTGGGCGGGGTTAAGACGACCGGCTATGATACGGAGGCTCAAAGATTCTGCGCCTGGTCTGGCGGCCGCACCCAGGCTGAGATTAATGCTGTCTGCGTATTTAATAACGGATCAAGCTGCCTGGCTGAAGACTTTTATCAAGGCAATTGTCATAAAAAAGATTAATCAAGCTATTTCCCATTATTGACTTTTTTTCTTTTTGGTGCTTAAATTTTTAGACAATTTCAGTTATTTAAAAACTAAAAAGGAGAAAAAAGAAATGGAAGAATCGGTAAAAGTATTAAAAAACGCTTTGTCCTGTTTGCCTGAAGGCAATGGAGATATTGTTTTAGGTGTTTTAAAAGAAAAGCCAGCTTTGATTTATCAGTTTGTTCAGGATTTGGAAAAAAAAATGGTTTTTCCGGAAAATTCCAGGTCTCCGTTTGGTCTGATTTTGGCGGATAAGACTTTTAAAATCAACGCTTTGAGTGGAGAAGAGGTGATTAGCAATATATATAATCATTATTTGCTATCCGAATCCTTTAAAAAGTCTTTTAAAAATAACAAAAAAATAGCAACCCCGCCTGTAGAAGTTTTTCTTAGGGAATTAAGAAGCGATGTTGAGATAAAGCAAGTTGCTTCAAGGCTGCTTAGAGGTGAAGTGAATAGGCTGTCAGAACTAGCTTTGACCCAACATCAAATAATAGGGTTTATTGGAAGTTATGGAAAAAAGTTTGCAAGAGAAGAGTCCGGATCATTTATGTTTTTAACGGAAGATGACGGTGATTTTTTTGTTGTTATTGCTGATTGCTGTTGTGACAGCCGGAATATTTATTTTGATGCTGTCAGATTAACGGAGAATATTTCTTTCTCACGAGGAGTGTTTGTTTCCCCGTTCCTTGCCTAGAATTAATCAAGCCCTGTTAAGCCGGGGCTTTTTTATTTTGCTAATTTGCCGCTCGGCATTTGATAATGTTAAAATATAATATATATAATAAAAGTCAATATGATAAATAAAAAAGCGTTGACTAGTTTTTTGCTTATAACTTTCGGCCTAACCTTAGCAATGGTTTTTATCGCTCGTCATTTTTCTCTGACTATGTTTGACCGGCCGCAGGTTTTTTCTCAGTTGCTTATCTCTGGTGCCATGTTTTTCCCGGCCATCGGCGCTTTAATTACTAACTTTTTCTTTGTAAAAAAACCGATAAAAAGTTTTTTCCTACCCTTAGCTTCTTGGCGCGAATACGTTAAGGCTTATATTTTAATCGTTTTATTGTTCGTTTTAAATTACGCGATTACTTGGTTGTTTTTCTGTTCGCCCGATTTTTCTTTGGCATCTTTTATGGCCGCCAACGATATTCATGAATTGCCGTTACCGCCCCTGTCGATGATTGCTATATTATCGCTTGTCACTTTTGTCTTTGCCCCTTTTTTAAATCTTATTCCTAGCCTAGGAGAAGAACTTGGTTGGCGCGGCTTCCTTTTGCCCGCCTTAGAGCCCTTGGGCGAAAAGAAGGCTTTAATGATTTCCAGCGCTATTTGGGCTTTGTGGCATACGCCGCTTATTGTCGGCCTAGGTTTTGCTTATGGTTGGCAATATTGGCCAGGATTATTAATACATTTTATTTTAGTTTTTGGTTTGGGTTTATATTTCGGTCGCGTTTGGTTCAAGACTCGCAGCACAATTTTATTGGCCTTCATGCACGGAGTTTTTAATGCTAATGGTTATGGAATTTGGGCGATAGTTTTTGTTCCGGAAAATCATTTATTGCTGGGCGCTGTCGGCTTGATAAACGCCTTACTTTGCTTGTTTTTAGGATTATATTATTTAGAACATCGCAATCAATAATATGCGCGACATCTTATCAATCATCATTGCCGTCTTGGTGCTTTTGGCGGTTTTTAATTACAAGACGATTTTTCAGGAAGGCAACCCTTGGCCGCAGGCAGAGGGAATCGCTGAGTTAATTTTTTCCGATAATGATTTAGTTAATTTATCTTCCGCCGGCCACTATATTAGCTGGTCTGATAACGGACGAGAATCCTTTATCGAATCAATGGAAGAAAAGGGATACAGATTTGTTGATCAGCTTGGTTCCGGTTATTCTTTTGAAAATTCTTCCGGCGATCAGGTATTGGCGACTAGTCGCCAATATAGTCGCTGGTTTTCTCTTTGGAATGTTGAAGGAGTCGATAGCCGCTTTAATGATTTGTCGGAGCGTCTGGCCGCTTGTCTGCCAAAAAGCGATCAGGCTAGTCACGAAGAATGCCAAGAACTATTGAATCGTATTCAAGATTTTTCTACCTGTGTTTCCGCTGGTTTTCAGGAAGACCCAAATAATCCGTCTGCTTGCTTGACTCCCGACGGTCGTTCTTTTGTCGCCTCTGAAGATGATCAGTGGCAGGCGATACTGGCCGCCGCTGATGATTGCCAGATAGAAAGCGTTTTTCAGGCGCATAGCCTAGATGTTTCGGCAACGCTTAAAGACGGGCGAGTTTTGAAAGGGAAGGAACCGGCAATAGATATGATAACGGAAACCGTAAGCGCCCTTGAGGATCGTTGCGGACAGGTCAGTGTCGCTACTGAATAATAAAAACGGCGCTATTAGGCGCCGTTTTCTTGAATAATCAATGCTTATATTTTAATGCTTATTTTTGAATAACGGTTGACTTTAGCGGCTAGTGCCCAGGAGCCGATTCCGGAAATGACTAATAAGGCGCCAATTAACATGCCTAGTAAATCAGGATAGATAAAAATTAAGACGCCGGCGATAATCGCCATTACGCCTTCCATTACTAACCAAGAAACCAAGTTCTTGATGAATTGAAAAACAAATTTTATTTCTTCCATATTTTTGAAAATTTTTTAAAAAGAAGGCGACCTTTATTTTTCTCTTCTTTTTATATTATACAATATAAGCGAGACGGTAACTATCCCCGTTGCCGCTATTTGTTATTTTTGTTATAATTTTTACCCAAGAGCCGTTTTCGTCATTGGCGGTTCATTAACAATTAATCAGCGGTTTAACCGCTATCCAATAATATGTTGAAATATTTAAGTTTATTAAGTGTTTTTCTGCTGGCGATAGGTATTTTATCGGCCTGTTCTTCGCCGCGAGCTGAAAAAATTACCGAGTCGCCACTAGAGGTGAAAGTTTCAAGTTTGTCTGATGGTAATTACACTATCGATGCTTTAAACAGCCGTTTGTCTTGGCGCGGTTCGATGCTGGCTGGTACTAAGTCTCATTCTGGAACAGCTCCTTTGCTTTCCGGTAATCTCTCGGTGCTTAACGGAGTTCCCGCAAATGGTATTTTTGTCATCGATTTAAGCTCTTTGAAAAGTGACGAGGGAATAACCGATTTGGAAAATCATTTGAAAGGTGCGGACTTTTTCGATACCGAAAAATATCCTCAAGCAAGCTTCTTAGTTAGGGAGGGAAGAGATTTGGGAAATGGGAAATATTCTTTATCTGGGGATATGACTATCAAAGATATCAGCCGGCCTTTAGAAATAATCGCTAGTTTGTCTGCCTCTGGCGATTCAATTAGGGCTGAATCAGAGACGGTAATCGACAGGACGGAATGGGGTGTAAAATATGGTTCGGGTAAATTTTTCCAGGATTTAGGCGATAAAGCTCTGTCAGATAAGATTGATTTGACCTTGGATTTAAGTTTTATTAAGTAATAATTTATTTAATATTAGATAAAGCGGTCTTTTTGGCCGCTTTTTTGTATTGACTTTTTTTTAAAAATATATTAAATTAAGCGCAAACAATTCTTTAAAAACAAAGTGGAGAAGTAAAAAATGAAAACAAGAATATTGTTTTTCGTTGTATTTTTTTTAGCGTTTTTTCAAACAAAAGCGCAAATCAGGATTCATTCATTTTTCCCAGATTCGATTTATGTTTTGCCGGGTCAATTTTTTTATGATGATTATCGCGTATCATCGGAGGATAGCTTATTGAGTTTGAGGACAAGATTGTCATCTGACTTAAAAGAAAGCTTTCTTGTCAGTGACATGCGCTTATTTTATGGCGCTGATTCCGGATATACCATATTTTCTGAAGATGACTCCTACTCAAGGAATTGTAATCTTTATGTAAACAGCCGAGAGAGGGCGCTAAAAACATCTTTTATTTTCGGAATAGATTGTTATTCAGGAATTTGTTTATGGGATGAAATTCCTATGTATATTAGTGTTTCCGGTGTGGATATTAATTTTCATGCCTGGTCAACCGACAAGACATTTATGTTTTTTGGCCGTGATGGAATTATAGGTGATATATCTGGTGATGGAAATATTGATTATGATGATATGTCTTTATACGATCAATTTTTTTATGGTTTTGACACGTATAATCACATATACGCTGATAGCGGAAAAATCAATTTTTCTCGCGGTTGTTCGAAGTTTCAATGGCCTAACGAGATAGATGCCACGGCTCTTAATTTGTGGCTAAACAACAACTACGAGCCGTTGGTTCAGGATTTTCACTTCGGTGAAAAATATTCTGATTATCCGATGTCTCCTGTCTATTTCCATAATTATTCCATAACAGAAAACAACGTTATGGTTATAGAGGCTGAAGGAAATAATGTTTTCAGCGTTGTCGGCAAATTTCCAAACGGCGAGCGCTGGCAAAAAGACCTAATCAACGAGAATACTCTTCAGCTACCAGAAGGCATTACTAGTTTAATGGTGGCTGGAAACCGTATTTCTAATAGCTTGGTCACCAAACTTGAAGAAGAGAAAACAATTTCTTCTCCTTCAAATTTTTCTCTGTCGCAAAACTACCCGAACCCATTTAACCCCAGCACCACAATTAGTTTTTCTTTGGCGGAAGCTGATGTGGTTTCTCTTAAAGTTTACGATGTTTTAGGTAGGGAAGTTGCCACTGTCGTTAATGAATATCTTTCGGCTGGAAATTACAGCCAGATATTCAATGCCGCCGGTTTGGCTAGCGGCCAGTATGTTTACCGCTTGCAATGCGGTAAATATAGCGAAACAAAAAAAATGATTTTATTGAAATAAAATTTGCCGGGAGCTTAGTGCTTCCGGTTTTTTTATAAAATCAAAAAATTGGAAAAATATTAAGAAAATGCTATATTGATTAAAGATTGCTAGTTTATTTTAGGTAATCATAGCTTTTGAGAAAAATATGAGCGAACAGATGAAAAAAACAGCCAAACCGATAACCAGTGTTTTACCTGGGTTTTTAGAGCTTTTGCCAGCCGATCAGTTGGTTTTTGATTACTTAAAAGGTGTTATTGAAGAATCATATCGCCGTTTTGGCTTTTTACCCCTTGATACGCCGGCGATTGAAAGAGCAGAAGTCCTTTTGGCTAAGGCCGGTGGTGAAACCGAGAAGCAGATATATCGTTTTAATAAAGGAGAAAATGATCTAGCTTTGCGTTTCGATTTGACCGTTCCTTTGGCTCGTTATGTCAGCGAACATCTTAATGATTTAGATTTTCCTTTCCGCCGCTATCAGATAGCCAAGGTTTATCGTGGCGAGCGGCCGCAGAAGGGGCGTTACCGAGAGTTTTATCAATGCGATATCGACGTTATCGGTCGCAATCATTTATCTTTAGCGGTTGATGCCGAACTTTTAGCTTTGATTTACGATATTTTTTCCCGTCTCGGTTTGCCGTCATTCCAGATCAGGATAAATAATCGCCAGCTATTCAGCGGCCTTTTAGAAAGTCTGTCGCTAAATTCTTTATCCAGTGACGTCCTCCGGGTGGTTGATAAGATTGATAAGGTCGGACGGGAAGAGACTGAAAAATCTCTGGCTGATTTGGGTATTAATGGCAAGTCCTTGAGTCTGCTTTTAGATTTTATTTCTCAGCGTGGGCCAGCCGCGGTAGTTTTTCCTTTCTTGGAATCTTTGAAAATAGAAAATGAATTATTCGCTAGAGGCTTGAATGAATTAAAATCCCTAGTTTCTTATTTGTCAGATTTCTCCGTGCCTTTAGAAAATTATGTTCTTGATATGTCCATTGCTCGTGGCCTGGATTATTATACTGGCACGGTCTGCGAAACTTTCTTACTTGATTATCCGCAATTCGGTTCGATTTGTTCTGGCGGCCGCTATAATGATTTGGCGGGGGATTTTGCCGGCGAGGCATTGCCCGGCGTTGGTGTTTCTATCGGTTTGACTAGACTTTTCACTCAGCTGAAGGATAATGGCCTTTTGCCGGAAATATCCCGTTCTAATATTGAGGTTTTGTTTTTGCCCTTTGATGAGGCGGCTTTGCCAGCAGCGATTTTTGCTTGCCAGTCAATAAGAAAAGCCGGTTTGGCCGCAGAAGCTTATTTAGAAGAAGTAAAATTTAAGAATAAACTTAATTACGCCAATAAGCGCGGAGTGAAGTGGGTAGTGATTATTGGAGAAAACGAGATTAAGGGCTCTTTCTATACTCTTAAAGACATGGAGAGCGGCGAACAGCAGGAATTAAAATTGGATGATTTGTTGGAATATTTAAAGAAAAAATAAAAATAAAAACAAAAAATAAAATAAAGGGCCGTTTTTTTGAGCGGTTTTTTATTGACAAAATTTTTATTTAATTGTAACTTAGTAGCAAAAGAACTTTCACAAAAAAGGAGAAAAAATGAAAAAGGATGAGACTTCGGAAGTTTTAAAAAAATACTTCCCTAAATTAAGGTATATAAACCTTAATATCTATTGGTTTTTATTTACTATAATGTTTATCAGCTTTTTGTTTGCTGTTTTAAATTTAGTAATTTTATCATTGCCTAGCGAAGATCTTATTTCCATCTCAGTAAAAGAAAAATTTTTTAAAAATTTTTCCTCGGTAGATTCTATTAAATATTGTGGTGAGCTAGGTTTTTATGACTTAATATTTCCGCATTATTTATTTGAGAGCAAGAACGATAGTTTTGATGAAAGTCTTATAGCTATTTCCCGGGAGGAAAAATCTTGGAGACTAGGTTATGTATTGGGGAGAAAAAATTATGCGGTATTTTTTAATGATTATAAGAATATCGCGTATCGTTTGCCGTTTAATATTGCAGATAATAAATGGCAGATTGGTTTTTTAAGTTTTTTTGGGGTGGAAATTGATCCTCAAATAAAAGTTATTTCTTTGCGAAGGGATGAAGATCGTCTCTTTTTAAAATTTTCTGTTTCTTGGAGTGCCTTTTATAAAATTTTTATTCTTGGTGCTTTAACGGCCTCCTTGCTGCTATTTTCTTTAATTATTTCTGCCGCCGCTTCTTTTTCCAGGAAGATTTTTTATCATTGCGACAGCAATATAATTCTTGGATTGCGCGGAGGATTTTTGTTGATCAAAATTGTTGATTTTTACGCAATATTTTAAATAAAGCCGCTCCTTGGTGGGGTGGCTTTTTATTTGGGCCGCGTGGTATTATATTTATATGGGTAAGCGTTTATTTTTAATTATTATTTTTTTAATCCCCTTGTTTTTTCCTGGGCCGCTTTTGGCTGCTAAGAAAGAAGCGCCGAATAAAGTTAAAGAATCTTTGGTTTTTCCTGTGCCGTTCACTTCGCAGGCGCCTCTGGCTGAATGGAAAGATGAGCGCCAACAAGACGGCTGTGAAGAGGCCTCGGCTCTTATGGCTCGCGCTTGGCAGCTTGGATCTGACACCAAGACAAAAAATGAATGGCGGCGGCAGATACTGGCTTTAAGCGATTATGAATTAAAACACTATGGTGAATTTCGGGATCTGTCTTTAGAGGCGGTCAGGGATTGGGTGTTTGGCGATTATTTTTCTAATGATTCTGTTTCCCTTAAGAAGGCCACTTCTTCGGCTAGCATTTTGTCTGAATTAGAAAAGGGAAGACTAGTTCTGGTACAGACCGATGGCCGAGCTTTAAAAAATCCTTATTTTACTGCTCCGGGACCAGAGAGGCATATGTTGCTTATCAAGGGCTATGATTATTCAAAGAAACAGTTTATCGTTAATGATCCGGGAACGCGGCGCGGCGAATCCTATCGCTATTCGGAAAAAGTCTTGTATGCCGCTATTCGACCTTATGCCACTGGCAACAAAGAAGTTTTTCCCCCTTTAGAAAAGAAATATTTATCAATCGAAAAACCGCTAAAGAAATAGCGGTTTTTTTGAAGGGGTTTAAAGTTTTATTTTATTCAATACAGCAATTGATAACTTTTTTGATTAATTCGCCAAAGCGGCTATTTAGACCGCCTTTTTGTTCACGGCTAATATCGTTGTCATCTATTTTTTTTATACCGTCAGTGTTGATAAGCTTCATATTCAAAGCCCAGAAAAGAGAATAGAGATCGTAAGATTTCTTGAACATATCTTCAGCTTCTGCTTTTTGGCCTTTTCCTTGGGCTTTTGTTCCGACTTCCATCAAACGATAAGAAGCGGCTAAAAGATGTTTGGATATGCACCAGACTTCACCTTCGTAATCTTTAATTATTTTCTTTAATAAATCTTTGCGCATGGCGCGAACCTGGTCAAGCAAATCGTAATATTCTCTTTTGCCGGTTTTAGCTCCGGTAAAGAAAAAGTGTTCCTCAATACTGATTAAATTCATGATGGCGATGCTTAAATCTTGGTCAGAAGAAAGGTCTAGTTGATTATCTTTCTTAAGGGCATCGACTTTATCGATCATTTCTTGCAAGCTTAAGATTTTATCCATAAGTTTAGATGATTAAGAAATAGAATAAAAGGCTGGTAATAGTGAGGGCGGCCAATGGCAGGACAACTTTTTCGAAAGGGAAATGCGCGCGGCCGCGAGTTTCTTTGATTTTTTCATAAGCTGATGCCGCCGCTAAAAAAACTAGACTGCCGCAAGCCATTCCTAAAAGTAATTTATCGGCGCCAAAAATTTTGTTTCCCGGATTGCCGATAAACCCCTGGTAATCTAAGGGCCAAATAACGAAAAGATAATAAGCAATAAGGACCGTTAAATTACGCAGAGAACGTTTGGCTTTATCAACGGCTATTTTTTTCTTATCTAGCCAGCTTATGGTCCAGATAATTATAGCGACTAATAAGCCGCCGATCCAAAGGCCGGCAATAGAATCATCTATCCCTAAATATTCACTAAGTCCGAGACCAGCGCCAACGGCAACTATACAGACTGGGCAGACAGCTTTCGCCGGTAAAGCGAGTAGCAGTAAAAATAAGCCGATTAAGCCGTTTAGCGTTTTATTTTTCATAAGCTTTCAGGTAATCGATTATTTCTACGTCGCCTTGATAACAGCGATTGCCATCGAAAAATAAAGGCACGCCGATCCCTTGCTCAATATCTAGATTGCAGTTGCGGCTAACTTGGACTAAAAGGGAAGCGTTAGCGCTGCTGGATACTTCCGCCTCTTTGAAATCAAGCTTATCTTTAATTTGATTATCCGTGATATATTTTTCCACAGTCTGGCAATGTGGACAGCTGGTGCTGTAGAAAAGGACGGCGCCGGCGTTTGTTTGCCGTTGATAATAGGAAAAAATAGCGGCATAAGAGGCAATCAAGATGATTACGAAGACTAGAAACCAATATTTCTTAAGATTTTTCATAGTTTTTAATTTTAGCAATCTTTATGATAGCATTTTTTGCCGCTTAACGGTAGTTTTAGGAGCGGTTGTTTAATTTTTCTTTGATTTCTTGGAAAAAATCTTGCCGGCTGATTTCACGAATCTTTTCCGCGCCGCGATCACGGACGCTTAGGGTTTCGGAATTAGCTTCTTTGTCGCCAACAACCAAGATGTATGGTAATTTTTCCGAGCTGGCTTTGCGTATCTTATTGCCAACACTTTCATTAGCCAAATCAGTTTCGACTCGTAGGCCTTCTTGGCGTAATTCATCAGCTAATTTTAAAGCGGCTGCGGCGTGACTTTCTGAAACAGAAACGATGCGCGCCTGGATTGGTGATAGCCAGAGAGGTAGGGCGCCGGCGTAATGCTCTAAGAGTAAGCCGATAAAGCGCTCAAAAGAACCGAAGAGAGCGCGATGTAACATGTAGGGCCGTTCTTTTTCGCCGTGGGAATTAGTGAATTCCATATCGAATCTTTCTGGCAGATTGAAATCGAATTGCAAAGTAGAACATTGCCATTCCCGACCCAAAGCGTCTTTGATTTTGAAGTCGAGTTTCGGTCCATAGAAAGCGGCGCCGCCGGCATCAACTTTGTAATTCAAGCCCTTATCTTTGGCGACTTTTTCTAAGACTTTTTCCGTAAATTCCCAACCTTCTTCCGAACCGATATTTTTTTTCTTGTCTTCGCCTCTAGTGGAAAGATAGACGGAAATATTTTCTAGCGGGAAACCGAATGATTGATAAATAAAAATAATGAAATCAACGACACGTCCCAATTCTTCTTCGACTTGATCGGCGCGGCAGATTATGTGAGCGTCATCTTGAGTAAAACCTCGGACTCTGGTTAAGCCGGATAATTCTCCCTTTTTTTCGAAGCGGTAAACCGTGCCACATTCCGCCCAGCGGCAAGGCAGGTCGCGATATGAGCGGAGATTATTTTTGTAAATACGGACATGGAAAGGGCAGTTCATCGGTTTGAGTAGATATATTTCCGATTCTTTGACTTTTTCTTGGTTCTGGCTTTCTTGCAAACTTTGTCCGACTTCTATCGGCGAATACATGCTATCGTTATAAAAACCCCAGTGACCAGAAGTTTCCCAGAGAGCCTTATTGCCGATATGCGGCGTTCGGACTAATTCATAGCCGGCGCGTTCGTGTGCTTGATACCAAAAATCTTCTATAGTCCGCCACAGTCTAGCGCCCTTTGGGTGCCACAACGGTAAACCCAAGCCGACCATTTCATCGACATGGAATAAATCTAATTCTTTGCCCAGCTTGCGGTGGTCGCGCTTTTCCGCTTCCGCCAAGCTTTTAAGATAAGCATCGAGATCTTCTTTGCTATCAAAAGCTAGACCATAAATTCTGGTAAGCATTTCGCGCTTTTCGTCGCCTCGCCAATAAGCACCAGCTAGCTTGTGTAATTTAAAACTACCGGGTTTTATCTGGTTAGTGTTTTCGACGTGTGGCCCGCGGCATAAATCACGGAAGTTTCCGACGGTGTAGAAGCTGACGATTTTTTCTCCTGCGGCTTTCAAATCGCTGATTAATTCCGCTTTGTATTTATCACCGCTTTCCGTTGCTTCTTTCAAAGCTTCATCAATGTCTTTTTCCTGTCTCTCGAATTTTAAATTTTGTTTGACCAGAAAAGACATCTTTTTTTCAATATCTTTCAAATCGCTTTCGCTGATTTTTTTCTGGCCGAAATCAATATCATAATAGAAGCCATTATCGATCGCCGGACCGATGGCTAATTTAGCTTCCGGCCATAATTCTTTGACGGCGGCGGCTAAGATGTGCGCCAAAGAGTGGCGCTTGTTTGATAACTCCGGGTTGTTTTTTTCTGACATATGTTTTTAGAAGGCCGTTGGAATAAAAAAATCCCATCCCAGCCTGACGATAAATTAATCGTTTTGCTAGGACGGGACTCTTGGGTCTCGCGGTTCCACCTGGCTTCCCGGAAAACCCGGGCTCTTTTTTCGGCCTTAGGAGCGGAGCTCTCAGTTTCACTGACCGCGTTTGGTGGTCGCGGCAATCGGCTTGTTTATTTAATGATATAACAAAAGCGGTTTTTTAGCAACTATCCTTTTAGCCGCGAGCCACGGCCAGGCCATCAACCGAAAAAGTTCCTGCCGTTTTTAATATTTTCGCCGCCTCTTCCATAGTAGCGCCGCTAGTCGCTACATCATCAATTAAGAGAATATTTTTTCCTTCTAATCGTCCGCCTGTCCAGAAAAAACAACCCTTGATATTGTTTATCCGTTGTTTTTCCGAGAGTTTGGCTTGTTCTTCTAAGCTATCGCGCCGTTTAAGATGTGAAGTATCTAAGCGGTAGGAAAATTCTTGGCAAAATATTTTTGCCAGGGTTTCAGCTTGATTAAAACCCCGCCAAGCCAAGCGTTTCCGGCTTAAAGGAAGCGGTATGACAAGATAATTATTGTTATCGCCGAGATTAATTATTCCTTGCCAGTAGATTATTAGCATTTTGGCGAGATAGGGAGCCAGGTCTTCAACAAAACCGTATTTATAATTTTTTATTATTTCTCTGAGTAATTCTTGGCGGTAATCGCCGGCCGCCATCAGTCTGTCGAGGCATTCTGATTTAAAATGATTATTTTCCGGCGCGCCTATAGAAAGACAGCGGAAACATTTTGGACAAAGAAGTTCTCCGGAACGGTTGCAGGCTAGGCATTTTTTAGGAAACAAACAAGCGTCGATAAATTTTTTTAGCCATTTTATCATAAGAAAAGACCGGCTATCGGCCGGTCTTTGTCGCCGTCTAGCTTCGGTTTATTTAAGTTTTATCTTGTAGATTTTTTCTGACGAACTATCGGTGAAATAAAGATATTCGCCACTGTCTGAGACTGACATTTGGGAAATATTGTAAGAACCGTCGGGTGAAGCTATCTTTTCTTTACTGCCGGTTTGGATATTTATTTTATAAATATTATCTTCAGATTTTTCCGCCAGTTCTGGGAACATGCCGGCGGCGTCAGCTAAATCATTAGGAACGGCGCAGTACATTTCCGTGTTCGAAGAGAAGGTACATTTACTAGCCCAGGTTTCTAGATTTATTTTTTTACGGTTGCCGCCGATATTATCAGAAGAAGCATCAACCACCCAAAGCTCAGGTTTGTATTGACTGTTGGCGTTATAAACACTATAGATTAATTTTTTGCCATCGCCTGACCATTGCGATTCAAAACCGCGTCCTTCAATTATCGTTGATTTGAAATTCTCATCGTTCAGTCCGACGAAGTAAAGATTTTGCCGTGTGCCGTCTATTCCTTTGGTATACATGGCTACCATCTGATTGTTCGGTGACCAGGAGGAATAAACTTTATCAGCATTATTTCCAATTCTTTCTAGGTTTATCGCGTTTGACCCATCAGTATCGGCGACAGTCAGCCAGCGATTCTCGACGTCCAATCCGATACTCTTTGCTACTATCTCTTGGCTGTTAGGAGAAAAAGAAAATTCTTCCCAATAAGATGGTAGGGTGACCTGCTTATCGCTATTAAAATTATAATAAATATTGCTGCCGTCCGGATATTCGATGACCGCTTGATTTTTATCAGGCGCCCAAGTGACATTATCAACATTATAAAAAACCTTATCACTAATTTTTTCTACCTGACCATCGTCTCTGACGCGGTAGAAGGTGCCGTCGTTCTTATCGTAATATTGAATGCCACCGTTTTTAGAACTGGTTGCCGCTAAAGTGCGCGAATTGGTGACTGAAGTAGTTTCGGTAACGCCACCGACGGCGATGGTATCTGGTTTGTCGGGGTTTACGACATCAAGATTGCCGCTTTCCGGTAGCAGACCACTGCCACCACTGTTATCGCCTTGACCGCTATTTGGTCCGGCACTGGGCAGAGAGCCGTTATTAGTCGCTGTTTCTTCTGGGAGTAATATTTCTGTCGTTGATGAACTGAAAAATAATTTCCAGATCAGCCAGCCAAAAAAAATAGTAGTAGCGATAAAAATAATTATATATAACTTTCTCTGATGTCTTCTTAAAAAATTCATAATTCGCTTGTTTATTGTTTTTAAATATTATATAATTAGTCTATCTATATTATATAGTATACAAACAGATAATTCAATTTAAATTAGCCTATATCCAAGCTTATGAGCCTGTTTTCCTTTGGCAGCGATAACCTCTATTTAGGAGTCGATATTGGTGACTCTTCCTTGAAAATGGTTGAACTGCGTAAGAAGGGGCGTCAGGTCCAAGTTTCTAATTATGCTTTTAGTGAAAATACCAGCCAGATAAATTTTACTAAGATTGAAGATGTTAATTATTTGGGCCGGGCGATTAGTAAGGTGGCTAAAGATGCGGGCATCAAAGCTTTGCGTGCTACTGCTTCTTTGCCGACTTTCGCTGTTTTTTCTTCCATAATTAATATTTCCGTTTCCGATAAGAAACGTTTAGCGGAAGTCGTGAATGAAGAGGCGAAAAAAGTCATCCCTTTGCCGCTAGAAGATATGATCCTAGATTGGAAAGTTATTCCTGATGAAGACGGAAAAACGAGGCGAGAAGGAAATTTAAGGATCTTTTTAACCGGTTCCCCTAAAAAATTAGTAAGAAAATATATTGATGTTTTTCGCGCGGCTAAATTAGAATTGGCCAGCTTGGAAACGGAAACCTTTTCTTTGGTGCGTTCTTTAGTCGGCGACGATAAGACAACATTAATGATTACGGAAATCGGTGCCAATAGTACGGATATTTCTATCGTTAAAGAAAGTATTCCAGTTTTAAATCGTAGTCTTTCTGTTTGCGGTTCGACTTTGACCAAGGCTTTGTCCGACAAGCTCGGTTTTGCTTTCGCGCAAGCTGAGCAATTTAAGTTGGATTTAAGCTTGTCTTTGAATGCTGATAGTCATGAGACTTTGCCCTTGCTTTTGCAGGAAGCTTTTGAACCAGTAGTTACGGAAATGCAATATATGCTAGATTTTTTTCAGATGCAGAATAAAGATTCGCGCGTTGAAAAAATTATTCTTTCTGGCGGCGGCGCCATGCTCCTTAATTTGGCTGATTATTTGTCAAAACGTTTAAATATTAATGTTATTATCGGCGATCCTTGGAATAGGATTAGTTATCCAGAAGAATTAAAACCGGTTTTGAGCGAAGTTGGTCCGCGCCTGGCTGTTGCTATCGGCTTGGCGATGCGAGAAATACAATAAGTTAAAATGTTTCTCTCTAATAAAAAAAACAACAAAACGCCGGAAACGAAGAAAGCTTCTCTTCAGAATCCTAAGATTTTGGAAGTCAACCTGGTTAAGGGAGAATCGAAGCCCGTCGTTGATTGGTCCAAGAATGCGGTTTTCGCCGTTCTGGTTTTTTTGATTGCTGCTATTTTTGTCGGTGAAGCTTATTATGCTTTGTCTTGGTGGGAAAAACAGGAAGAAATTCTTAATGAGAATGTCCAGGCGGAAGTCGATAAGTTGAATCAAGATATTGTACGTTTGAAAAAATCTAATGCTGACGCCTTAGCCTACCAAAGCCGCGCCGCTTCTTTTTCCAAGTTAATCGATAGCCATGTTTATTGGAATAATTTTTTTAGCTGGATAGAAAGAAATACTTTAAGTTCCGTCCGTTACTCTAGCTTCAATGGGGATCTTAACGGCAGTTATTCTTTGCAGGCTAAGGCTGATAGTTATGCCGACGTTTCTTGGCAGACTAAAGCCTTTTTAAATAGTAGTTCTACTAAAGATGTTAAGATCAGGGAAGTGAGAACCGGCAGTGGTAAAGATGGTGAAAAATTAGAAGATGCCAAGGGTGTTTCTTTTAGTATTCAACTGCAGGTTGATCCTAATATATTTAAGAATTGAGATATTAAATATGGCCAATAGTAAAGCCAACAAGAATTTAAATATCGACATTTCTTTGAATGACCATTTCGGCCTGGTAGTTTTTGTTGCCTTATTGTTGTTTTTAGCAGCTGCTTATTTTCTTTTTCTTCAGCCGAAATTTCAGGAGGTTAAAGAATTAGTTTTATCCAATTTAGAACAGCAGCGTAGTGTTTATGAGCTTAATCGTCAAAAATTAGCTGATCTCCGTTTGGCTGGCAGTCTTTATCAGAAAATCGGCCAGCCGGAACTCGAAAAATTCCGCCAAGTCGTTCCGGAAAAATATCCGCAAGAAAAGCTTTTCGGCGAAATCGAAGAAATAGTTAACCGTGGTGGCTGGTTGTTGTCCGGCATTAGGATTGCCGATGAAGATGAGGAGGCGGCGGCCAATGAGAAGAATGGTGCTAACGAAGAAAAGGTTGGCGGTCCCTATAATCTTGATTTGGAAAATGTCAGCCGGGTTCGGATAAGTCTTTCTGTTAAAGCGATCGATTATATCGGCTTGAAAAAACTGCTCAAGGTTTTGGAAAACAATTTGAGATTATTTGATGTCCAGTCCATAAATTTTTCTCCAGAATCAAAAGCTGCCGAAATAGTTATTTCCACTTATTATTATCGTTTAGAGAAGTAGATTATTATGAACAGTTTTAGCCGTTACTTTTTATACTTATTGATTGCCGCTGTTATCTGCAGCGTGCCGGCTTTGATTGTTTATCGTGATGATGTCGGTTCATATTTAGAATCATCAGCCGGCATTAATCGCGAGCTTAATAAGAAAGACGCTAAGTCATCGGAGGTGGTGGAAACCGCGGTTTTACAAGACAAAAAATTTCAGGCGTTGACTAATAACGTGACGGATTTTAATTTCGACGATATTTGCAAGCGTCCTCAGAAAAACAACACTCCGGCCGCCGGTCCTAGTTTGTCGGCTACTAGCACTTCGACAAGCATCCTTTTCTGTCAAAAAGGGAATGATCTGCCTTTCGTCTACAAGAAATAAAAGCCAGTCACTTACTTATGGATAAGAGCGAACAGATATTAAAAATATTAGAATCTTCTAAGATTATCGACGCGGCTAAGGCTGAATCGATTAGAAAACAGGTCCTGGAAAAAGGCGAGGACCTGGAATCTTTTTTATTGGTGCAAAAGATAGTTGATGAAGAAAAATTTGCTGAAATCAAAGCCGGTTTATATAATTTGGCTTATTTAGATTTGACCAACAAGGAAATACCGAAGGAAATATTAACTTTCTTGCCAGAAGAAATCTCTAACACTTATAAGATAATCTGTTTTGAAAGAGCGAGCGGCGTTTTGAAGATCGGCTTGACTGAGCCGAATCTCAAAGCAATGGAAGCGGTTAATTTTTTAGCCGCTGAAGATAAGTTGCGTATTGAATATTATTTAATTTCTAAGACCAGCTGGCAGAAATGCTATAATCAATATCAGAAAATTGAAGAAGAAGTTTCCAGTGCTTTGGAAATAAAGGCCAAAGAGGAAGGGGAAGAGCTTTTAGAGGTTGAGCAGGAAAATCAGGATTTGAATAGTGAAGAAATAAATAGCGCGCCGGTCTCCCGCATCGTTTCTGTTATTATACGCCACGCGGTAGAAGCGCGCGCTTCTGATATCCATATCGAACCTTTTGCTAAAGAAAGTCGTGTCCGTTATCGTATTGACGGTATCTTGCACACTTCTTTGACTTTGCCGAAAAGCATCCATAACGCGATTATCGCCCGTATCAAAGTTATGGCTAAGCTTAAGCTTGATGAAACTCGTGTGCCGCAAGACGGTCGCATCCGCCTAGTCATTAATTCCAAGGAGATTGATTTTCGTGTTTCCACCTTGCCTTTAGCTAGTAGTGAAAAGGTCGTGATGAGAATCTTGGATGTCTCTAGGGGGGCGCCGAGTTTGACTGACCTCGGTTTCAACAAGATTTCTTTACGCCGTATAATGGACGGCATTGCCAAAACTAGCGGTATTTTTCTCGTCACCGGTCCGACTGGTAGCGGTAAAAGCACCACTTTGTATTCCATCCTTAATATATTAAATAAGGAAGGGGTTAATATTTCTACCCTGGAAGATCCTATCGAATACGAATTAAAAGGAATCAACCAGTCGCAGGTCCGTCCCAAGATAGGCTTTTCTTTTGCTAACGGTTTGCGCTCTCTCTTGCGTCAAGATCCTAACATTATCATGGTCGGCGAAATCCGCGACGAAGAAACCGCGGAATTATCGATAAACGCCGCCTTGACCGGCCATTTAGTCCTTTCAACTTTACATACCAACGATGCCTTGGGAGCGATTTTCCGTTTGCTTGATATGAATATCGAGCGCTTTTTGCTTTCTTCTACTTTAAGGACTCTGGTTGCTCAGCGTTTGTCCCGCCACCTCTGCAATAACTGCAAGCAGCCGACCGAGCTGACTTCCGACGCAGTTGAAGAAATAAAAGAAGAATTAAAAAACGTGCCGCCGGATATTTTAAAAGAAGAACTAGGGGAATTTGAAAAGATTGAAGATTTGTTGGATAAAAATAAGCCTTATAAGGCTGTCGGTTGTCCGCAATGTGAAAATACCGGTTATCACGGACGTTTAGCGATTGCCGAAGTCATCGAGGTTAATGAAGCTCTCCGCGCCATTATTGATAAAGGTGGTAATGATGTTAATCTTGAAGCCTTGAAGAAGACCCAGCAATTCGTTTCCATTAAACAAGATGGTATTATTAAAGTTCTCCGCGGCGAAACTACCATGGAAGAAGTTTTAAGAGTTATCGAAAGCTAAAATAAATTATGGCAATTTTTCAATACAAGGCAGTTGATCAGGATGGCCGACGAAAAAGCGATATGACGGTCGGTCTTTCGGCGAACGAAGTCGAAGCTAAATTGCGAAAATCAGGCTACGAACCGGAAAGCGTCAGCGATGTTACCGATGATCCGTTTACCAAATTCCTTTGTTTTATCGCTCCAATAAAAACTAAAGATTTGGTGGTTTTTTCTCGCCAGTTTTCGGTGATGATTTCCGCTAACGTGCCCGTCGTTGAATCTTTAATGATTTTAGTCGATCAGACCAATAATCTTACCTTAAAGAATATGATTGCCGATATCGCCTATGAAGTGAACGGCGGTGATTTTCTTTCCGATGCTTTTGCTAGACGACCGAAAGTCTTTTCGGAATTTTTCGTTAATATCATCCGCTCCGGTGAAACCTCGGGAAAATTAGACGAAGTTTTGAACTACTTGGCTGATGAAACGGAAAAAAGCTATAACATGAAGTCTAAGGTTAAGGGGGCGATGATTTATCCGGTATTCATTATTGCCGCCTTGATCGGCGTCGCCGTTGTTTTGATGGTTTATGTTATTCCGAATTTAACTGCCATGCTTCAGGAATCTGGCGCCCAATTACCTTTATCGACCAGAATGGTTATCGCTACTTCGGAATTCATGCAAGCTTATCTTTTTTTGATAATTTTATTTGTCGCCGCTGTAATTTTTGCTATTCGTTTGTATTTAAAGACTTATGCCGGCCGTAAGCAATGGGATATTTTAAAATTACGCATGCCGATTTTTGGACCGCTGTTCAAATATATATACCTGGTTCGTTTTTCCCGATCTTTATCCACTTTACTTAAAGGCGGTGTTACGATTACTCGCAGTTTGGAAATCGTCGCTGAAGTTGTTGGCAATACTATATATAAAGAACTAATTTTGGAAACCTTAGAATCGGTTAATGATGGTAATCCGCTTTCCACAGTCTTTGAAACCAGTCGTGATATGCCCAAAATGGTGCCGCAGATGATTGCTATTGGTGAAAAGACTGGCCGGGTTGATATGGTTTTAGATAGAATAACCGCTTTTTACGAACGAGAAGGAAATGATATGCTGGATAACTTGAGCAAGTTAATGGAGCCGATAATCATGGTTATTATGGGTATCGGCGTCGGCATCATGGTGGCCGCTGTCCTCTTGCCGATGTATAATTTGGCCAGCGAGATGTAAAAATATTTTAAGCTATTGCTAGCTTTTTATATTATTGCTATAATAACAATATATTCTGTATTCTTTCGTTTTTAAATATTTTCTCAATTTATTTTTAGTGAGTATTGTTAATAATAATCAAAAGTATTTATAAATTTTATGAAACGTAACCAGGAAGGTTTTACTTTAATCGAATTGCTAGTCGTTATTGCGATTATCGGCTTGCTTTCGACTATTTCAGTTTTAGCCTTGAATTCCGCCAGGGCTCGATCGCGTGACGCTAAGCGTGTTTCTGACATTAAGCAGATTCAGACCGCCCTAGAAATGTATTACAACGACACCGATGACTACCCAGCCTCCCTGTCTTTTGGCACCGGCTCTATCGCTACCGGATCAAATATTTATATGAAGGTTGTTCCAAAACAACCGGAACCGAATGATGGTGATTGTACGACTGCTGAAAATACTTATACCTACACTAAGACAACTTCTTCGAATGGAACTTCGGTTACTTATGGATTAACTTATTGTCTTGGTGCCTCTATCAATGGCATTCCTGCTGGCGTTACTCAGACTGCCTCACCGGCTGGTATTAGATAGTTTTTAATTTTTTTTGTTTTTTTTGTAAAATTTTATGAAACGCAACCAAGAAGGCTTTACTTTAATCGAATTGCTAGTCGTTATTGCAATTATTGGTCTGCTTTCAACTATTTCTGTTTTAGCCTTGAATTCCGCCAGGGCTCGATCGCGTGACGCTAAGCGTGTTTCTGACATTAAGCAGATTCAGACCGCCCTAGAAATGTATTACAACGACACCGATGACTACCCAGCCTCCCTGTCTTTTGGCACCGGCTCTATCGCTACCGGATCAAATATTTATATGAAGGTTGTTCCAAAACAACCGGAACCGAATGATGGTGATTGTACGACTGCTGAAAATACTTATACCTACACTAAGACAACTTCTTCGAATGGAACTTCGGTTACTTATGGATTAACTTATTGTCTTGGTGCCTCTATCAATGGCATTCCTGCTGGCGTTACTCAGACTGCTTCACCGGCTGGTATTAGATAAATATTATTTCAAATTTTTTTTTCAAAAGAGCTGCTAGGCAGCTCTTTTTGTATTTAGCAAATATTTGCTATAATAATTTATATGGAATTTTTTGATTTTTCTGATAAAACTTCGCTCGATAATTTTGTTTCGACAAATAGCGGGGAATTTTTACAATCCTGGAATTGGGGTGAAAGCGACAGTTTGAAAGTAAGGCGTTTGGGGGTGCGTGATGGCGGCCAGATTCTTGCCGCGGTTTCTTATTTTCGTAGATTTTTACCAGGTTTTTCTTATTATCTCTACTCGCCGCGCGGTCCGATTTTTGCTACCACGATTAATGATAAAGAGCGTCAGGAGATAATGTTTGCTTTGGCTGAAGAATTAAGGCGACGGGAAAATCAGGCTGTTTTTTGGCGTTTAGAGCCGGATAAATTATCGAAAGAAGTTCAAGAATCGCTATTGCTCAATAAAAGCCTGGATATTCAGCCGGCTAAGACAATTTTTTTAGATTTGGAAAAAAGCGAAGAAGAATTATTAGGAGAGATGCATCAAAAATGCCGTTATAATATCCGCTTAGCTGAAAAGAAGGGGGTGATTGTTAAGCAAGTATCTGCCGATAATTTTTTTGATTTTTGGAAATTATTAGAAACCACTAGCCAGAGAGACTCATTCAGTATCCATCCGCGGCGGCATTATGAAAAAATGCTTTCGTTTCCTGGTAATCAGGTTAGATTATATCTGGCCTATCAAGGAGAAAAACTGTTGGCCGGCGGCTTGTTTTCTTTTTTCGGCGATCGGGTGACTTATATGCACGGCGCTTCTTCCAATGAAAACCGTGAGCTGATGGCTCCTTATCTTTTACAGTGGACGCTTGTCCGTGAAGCCAAGAAAGAGGTTTATAAATATTATGATTTTTACGGTATTGATGAAAATAAATGGCCGGGAGTGACCCGTTTTAAAAGAGCTTTTGGCGGTCAGGAAGTTTATTATCCGGGAACTTTTGACGCGATTTTTCGTCCCAGCGCCTTTCTTTTTTATAATACTTTGCGCCGCCTCCGTCGCTTTTGCCGTTTTTAAATATGATCGAAATAAATAACCAGACCAAGAGGAAAATTAATAATAAACTTTTGCTAGCGGCCGGAGAATCGTTTTTGCGTCGTTATAAATTTGGGAAAAAAGATGTTTCTTTGGTGATTGTTGGAGCGAAACGGATGCGAACCCTTAATCGTGAT
Source organism: uncultured Gammaproteobacteria bacterium (assembly GCA_964408785.1). Classification (GTDB taxonomy): domain Bacteria; phylum Patescibacteriota; class Patescibacteriia; order Patescibacteriales; family UBA12465; genus UBA12465. The sequence goes on from CAYPAS010000001.1 coordinate 29,718, forward strand.
TACCGTGGCTATGATAAACCCACTGACGTCTTGACGTTTTCCCTGTATGGTCAGACTAGTAATGAAAATAAAATGTTAGGGGAAATAATTATCAATATTTCTGAATGCGATAAATTTAAAAAATATCGAGAAATGATGGGGGAAACTGGTTTTTCTGATAACATTTTAAAAGTTTGGCCAGCTAAAAAATCTTTCGATTTCCTTTTGCTTTTTTTGTTCGTGCACGGATTATTGCATTTAGCCGGTTATGATGACCATGTTGATGCTGACAGAAAAAAAATGCTTATTTTGGGCCGTAAATTTTTAGAGTCAATTAAAGCCTGTTAACTAAATATGGCTGATCGCCTGATTTACAAAAGATTATTTTTTATTACTGCCTTCGTCTTTTTGGTGGTCCTTTTTGTTGGCATTCAAACGGTTTCTGCTGCTGCTACTTCGACTATCCGTGGCAAGGCCTGGTGGGGTGACCAATATAAGTATGTTTTTTTTAATTGTCTAGATAGCGAAGCTGGCGATCGTTTAGATTTTCCAGAAAATCTTTTTTCTTTGCCGGAGCCGCGCGGTTTTCATTTTTCCGTTGAACCTTGCCAGAGTGTTGTTTTTCGGACCTACATAGATGATGAAAATCGTCTTTCCGGTTCGGCCTGGAATTACTCTAAAGGTTCACTTTCTTTTGATGCTGTAGCGCCAGACTATAGTTTTAATTTGCCAGCGGCGGGTAATTGCCCTAGTTGTACGGCCGCCAATAATTGTTCGGCTTGTTATAATGAAGTGGATCAGAAATTGTATGGTTACGCTAAGATAGAAATAGATAATACCTGGATACGTTTAGATAGCGGCTTAACGCCGCCGGTGCGCCTGCAGTCTTGGGATATCAGTAATTCGGTTTATCCCGGGCACGGCGTTCAGCCGGGTGATTTTATTGGTTACGCCTCAACGCCGGTCGGCGATCTTAGTTTTAATTGCGTGACCGAAGGCGGCGGTGAAGGGACTTGCGATACTAGAGCTTATAAGGTTTACGTGCATGATGCGCAGGTTGGTCATTTAGTGGCGCCAGACTGGGATTATGTCAGCGCCTGTTCCACTGGGGCTTTAACAGCCCGCCTTAGTTGGCAATTAAAAAGCGGCACCCAAAGTGGTTTTGAATTAGTCGTTGGCCGTCCCGATACTAATACTTTTTCGACTAGCACGGGAAATTATACTTGTTGGACAGGCCCTAAATATGATTCTGGCGCCGGTCAGTATGTTATTTCTAATAGTATAGTCAGCCCGGATCCTAATTGTGGAAATTTGGAATACGGCAAGAATTACTATTGGTGGATACGTTTGTATTATGACAATAATACCCGGGTGACTAAATGGTATCAGTATGGTGCCAACGACGGACATATTGGTGATAACGACGAAGAAACACAGGGTGATCCCGACTCTAACCAGCGGACATTTACTACTTATAAACATGAATTTCCGATACCATATTTTAATTATTCGCCCGAAGATGTAATCGTAGGAACGACTACTGATTTCACTTCTGTCGGTTCTAAATATTTCAGCACCGCTTCGCCATCTTTGCCGCAGAGCTGTGCCGGCTCTAATTGTCATTATCAGTGGTCGACTAGCGATGCTGGCGACATTATCAGTGCTTCAACTGCCGCGACCACGACGATAATTTTCCATCGCGCCACTAACACTACGGTTTATCTTTATGTGTCTGATAATGATAATTATACCTGCAGCACTTCTACTTCTATTAATGTTAATTATGGTTTACCTATTTGGCGCGAAGTTAAGCCTAAATAATAATAAAATGTTTTTGTTTAATAATTCACGAAAACAATCCTGCGATTATCCAGCTTTCACGATGATTGAAATGATTGTCAGCGTTTCGATTATTGCTATTGTCACTGCGCTTTTTGTCAGTAATTATCATGATTCCAATAGCCGGACTGATTTAACGATAGCTGCTCAAAGCCTGGTAGCTGATTTGCATGCAGCACAGAATAATACTTTGGGATTAACTAAATATAACGATTTGCTACCGGGTGGCGGTTGGGGTGTTCATTTTGAAAAAGATAAGAATTCCTATGTTATTTTTGCCGACCTTGACGCTCCGGAAGAAGTCGGTTACATGAAGTATGATCCGGTGATTGAAGGCAGTACTCGCTATGGTGCAAGAACTGTTGAGCTAGCTAAGGGGATATCATTAATTTCTTTAAAGACTTCCAATTTGGAAAATCAACAAGTGAACGTTACTTTTTTGCCGCCTGATCCACAGACTAACATTTACCGAGTACTTGATAATGCTACCTCGACGGCTTTGGATATACAGTTAAAGAATGAAAAAACTGGCGAATTAAAAACGGTCAGAGTTAATTTTTTGGGTTTGGTTGAAGTAATCGATTGATAATTATGGTGATTTTTAAAAATAAAAAACATCAAGCGGACGCCTCTGGATTTACTTTGATAGAAATTATGATCGTGCTTTTTATCGTCTCTGTCGGTTTAGTTGGGGTTTTGGGTTTGATAGTCCAGAATATCCAGAGTCATGATTATAATCGTAGCAATCTCGTTGCTTATCAATTGGCGCAGGAGGGGATAGAATTAGTCAGAAATGCTCGGGATAATAATTGGCGCGCCTCCCGCTCTTTTATGAACGGCTTGGAAGAAGGCTTGTATATAGCCGACTATCAGGATGAAGAATTGGTGCCTTATGACGGACTTCCTGATTCCACGGAATTACATATTGACAGCAACGGTTTTTATGTTCACGATTTATCAGCCAAGCCGAGTGGTTTTTCCAGAATAATTAAAATTAGTGAAGGTCCGGAAGAAAAATCTTTCAAAGTAAATTCCCTCGTTACCTGGTTTATTAGGGATAGGGAATATTCTTATAATCTGGAAGTTATATTTTATGATTGGTACCCTCTTTAGAGTTAACAATTTTTTTAAGAAAAAAAAAATTGATAGTGACGGCTTTTCTTTGATAGAGGTTGTCGTTTCGGTTACGCTTTTTGTAATCATCGTCATGTCAGCTACGGAAATATTTCGTTTAGTTATTGATAGCCAGCGCAATGCTGTTGCTACCCAGAATGTCCAAGAAAGTTTGAAATATTTTTTAGAAGTTACGGAAAAAGAAATTCGCATGGCTCAGCGTGATGACGAATATAAATGTTCTTGGACGCTTGATAACGGTCAGGTATTTTTCCTGTCTAGCAATTCTTATGGCGACATTCTCCGTTTTCGCAATTACTACGGCGAATGCGTTATTTATTCTCTTGCTTTAGATGGCGACAGCCAGCGTTTCCAAATAAGCCGCGATGGTAGTAGTGATTTTATCTCACCTAAAAAAATTACTATAGATCAATTGCGCTTTTTGCCGCGGGAAGCCGCTGGCAAACAATCAGTCGTAACCATGGACATAAAAGCGCATTCTCTTAGTAGTTCACAATTTCGCTCGGAAATGAATATCCAAACGACACTATCTTCCCGTTTTTATCGAAAATAATATGAAATATTATTGTTTTAAATACTGGCAAAAAAACAAAGAAAAACAGGGAAGCGCTCTTATTCTGACCATGTTCATCATGGCAGGCATGATCATTGTTGCTATGGGCGGTGCCTATGTCGGTCTTTTGGGCATCAAGGCGGCCGGTATTCAGTCACAATCGACCAAGGCTTATTATGCAGCGGAAAGCGGTATGGAAAAATTTCTTTTTGAACTATACCAGGATGGCTATGAATATGGTGAAGTTGATCAGGATTTAAGTATTATGAATGCCGATTTCGGCGTCGGCAATCATTATGATGTTTATTTTACTGACTACCCGCCATTAACGTTTCAGTCAGTCGGTGAATATCTAAAAACCAAGCGTAGCGTCGAGGTAAAGATAGTCAAATAAAATAAGAAAAAAGCCTTGTAAAACAGGGCTTTTTTTATCGGCCTTTATGAGGCTTTTTTTCTTGGCAGCTAGGCAAATAAATGCTATAATTAAAGCAGAAATAAATCAGTTATCCGTTAGGGAAAATAAAAAATAAATGTCCTTCTTTGGGAAGAGGAAATCACTGATATTCCTAACCGCTTTAGGTATTAGCGGCGTCTTTTTATTTTCTCGGATAAACGTTAAAAACGCTTTGGCTCTTCATGATGCCGCTAGTTATGCCAAGCCAGTTAACGGCACTTTAACTTCGGGGAATTGGAATGATCTTTTAAGTGATTTTGTTAACACTTGGACGACGGCAACCATGGCCGGTCCTTTGGGTATCGGTGTTAGCACGGCTCCAGCGGCTGGTTTGAATGTTAATGGCCCGATACAGGGCAGTTCGCTTTTTTCTTTGGGTAGTGTCGGTATCGGTATTGCCAGCCCGATTTCTTCTCGCGTCCAGCTTTATGGCAACAATACTTTCGATACAGCCTTGCGTTTTACTAACACCGGTACAAATGGTGGTGATTATTTTATCTTATCAAGCAATAGCGGCTGGGATGCTGGCGGTAATAAATTATTAATCGGTCAAGGCGTTCCTAGTTCTGTTAATACTAAATTAGTTTTAACTTCTGATGGCAATTTTGGTATCGCTACTACCTCGCCAGCGGCAAAATTAGGTATCGCTTCCAGTACTAGCAGAGTTATTAATGTCGGCGGCGGCCGTATTGGCGGTTTGGATTTTACACCTATAAACGATGATGAAGCGGTGTCCTTGAATTATTTAAGAAGTAATTATATTCCGGTTGGTTCAACACCGGGCGGTATCGGCGCTGGTACTGTCGGTCAGACTTTGCGTCATAATGGCACTAGCTGGGAGGCTAGTTCGTTGCTGTATAACAACGGGACTAATATCGGGATTGGAACGACTAGTCCAACGTATAAATTGCAGGTTGCTGGAAATGTCGCCATGAACAATGCTTATTTTCTCAATCCTGGGGTTGGCAATGATTCAATACTTCAATTCTTAAAAACTAGTGACCAGGCTTGGGTTTCAGTTAAAGAAGTTACTAATGATAATACCTTGTTCGGTTTTTATATGGCTGACAACCCTGATGGTGCCGGTGATGAATTCTTCTGGCAAATAAATGACTATAAAGGACGTGGTGGCGATTGGCAGCCTTTGAGATTTACTAATTTATCGGCAGACATAAGGGCAACGAATATCAATGCTTATGGAGATTACAATGTTTATGGTCCTTGGTATTCCGGGGTTAATGGTGTTCCAAACACCGTGTATACTGTTGAGTCTGGCAGTTTAAATCCGACTATAAATGTTAGCGCTTATACGGGAACAACTAATGTTTATTGGGTTAAGATAGATGGAACTGGCACCCCGAATACTTTTAGTTGGGGTCGCAATTCCTTGAGTCCTATTTACGGAACAACTGTTGCTACCGGCGTAGCAATTACTGGCGGCGCACAAGCCTTGGAAAACGGCGTAACGGTTACTTTTAATACTACGACCGGTGGCGTCATGGGTGATTATTGGCAGTTCCGAGTTTCTAAAGGCGGGAGGCTTTCGGTTAGTAATGGTTCGGCTGCAGTACCGTCACTTTCTTTTACTGGAGATACAAACACGGGTTTATATCTTAGTGGTAGCGACTCTTTGTCATTTACGACTGGCGGTTTAGAAAGAATGAGACTGTCTTCTAATGGCAATGTTGGAATTAACACCACTACGCCGACAGCTAAATTAGCCATTTCTTCAAGCACTGCTGTTGTTATCAATGTCGGCGGCGGTCGGGTTGGTGGGTTAGATTACACGCCGTTAAATGATGACGAAGCAGTGCCACTCAAGTATTTGAAAAATAATTACACCGCCTCTTCGACTCTCGCCTCTAGTACTTTTTGGATGGGTTCGCTGAGTGGTAATGTTTATAATGCTAATA
>CAYPAS010000002.1:0-27780 GCA_964408785.1 uncultured Gammaproteobacteria bacterium
AATAAAAAACGGTAGCGGAAAAATCTTCTCTTATTTTTTCTATTCTGACAAGGAATAACCTCTCCTTATCTTCAAAAAGAAAAACTAAACTATCGCCATTTTGAAAATGAAAATCAGCCAAAATGGAAATTATCTGACTCTGTGTTAGAACAGAGTCTTTTATGTTGCCCAAGCGACTAAAAGCCTGATCGTAAGATAAATTCCTGATATTATAGACAGGAATAACTGTAAAGGGGGTTTCTTTGCATTTATCATCCAAGGCAAAATTATGAAAATTATTATCAAAGTAATTTCCAAAAATTTTTTTCTTGTTCAGAAAAATGTCAGCACCTCTGTTTTCCTTAACATTTATAATTAAACGGGTTGATAAATCTTCAGACCAATTAATAAAATCTTCTAAATATTCATTAATTGTCCCCGGATCATCAAATATCCTAGAAACATCAGCGGCACTTATTTTTCCTTCTTCTTTTCTTTGCTTTAAATAAGCCGCCAAGGAATTAAAAAAATTCCATAATTGCTTATGACACTCTTTCATTCTTTTCTCCTTTTTTATTGAAAGTACTTAGTTATATACCAAAAAATTTATCTTATTAACGGCCCAATGTCAAACCGCGAACGTCGCACCTTTATTTCTTTATATTATTAGCTTATAATAGTTTAGTTAAACTAAAAATATGAACGAAAACCATAAAAAACTTACCGAAGGACCGATAATTACTTCTCTTTTTTCCTTAGCTTGGCCGATTATTATCGCCAGCTTCCTCCAAGTTGCTTACCAGTTAACCGATTCTTTCTGGGTTGGACGCCTAGGGGAAAAAGCAATTGCCGCCGTAGCTATCAGCGTCCCCTTATCTTTTTTCTTAATATCACTCGGAACCGGTTTCGCGATTGCCGGAGCTACTTTAACCGCTCAATATTTCGGCGCTCGCCAACAAAAAATGGTCGACCACGCTGGCGGCCAAACTCTTTTAGCCGCTATTACTATCGCTATAATCCTCGGCTCGACCGGCTTCATATTAGCCCCTAAGATGCTTTCTTTGATGGGGGCCGGAAGCGAGATTCTGCCGGCGGCCAGCTCTTATTTGCGTCTAGTCTTTATCAGTTTACCGATAAATTTCTGCTTCTTCATCTTCCAATCGATAATGAGAAGCCTAGGCCAACCGCAAATTTCCGTCAAGATAATCGCTGTCACCGTCCTTTTGAATTTTGTTTTTGATCCCTTATTTATTTTCGGTTTCGGCGCGATACCGCGCTTTGAAGTGGTTGGCGCCGCCTACGCCACTTTAGCAACCCAAAGCCTGGCTGCTATTTTTGGTCTCTGGCTTTTATTCTCGGGCAAAAGAGGTATTAAACTTAGCCTTTCCAACCTAAAACCCGATTGGCAATTTTTGAAAAAAACCTTTGCCCTCGGTCTGCCAACTTCAATAGAGCAATCAGCTCGTAGCCTTGGCATGGTGACCATGACCTCGATTATCGCCGGCTTTGGGACCTTAGCCGTCGCTTCTTATGGCGCCGGATCGAACATCTTGCAAATAGTAATCATCTCCTCGCTCGGCCTATCCGCCGCCACCGCCGCTCTTATCGGACAAAATATCGGTGCCGGAAAAACCGAAAGAGCCGACGAGATAGCTCGTCTCAGCCTGAAAATATCATTAAGCGCTTTAACGATAGCAGGTTTATTAATTTTTATTTTCGCCCCCAATCTTGTAAGCATATTCGCCCCAGGCGAACAGACAGTCATTGATGGTGGCAGTTTGTTCTTAAGAATTATCGCTCTCAGCTTCGGCTTAATCGGTATTCAGATGACTGTTAATTCCGTCATGCAAGCTTCGGGAAATACAAGCATTTCCATGTTCCTAACTATCGCCTCCCAATGGTTAGTGCAATTACCTTTGGCCTTCATCTTATCGCGCTACACCTCTCTAGGAAAAATCGGTATCTGGCTGGCCTTCCCGGCAACCAATATTATCATGTCACTAATCGCCTTCTTAGTTTTTAAAAACGGTAGCTGGAAAAACAAAAAACTAACCGAAGACAGGCGCCTGGAAGGAGAAATAAGTCAAAACGCCGATCAAGAAGATATTATTCCCTACGATGCCTAAACAAAAAAGACGTTGATAAAAACGTCTTTTTTCTAACTTATAAAATACGCTTACTTAGCGGCGGCCGCAGGAACAGGAAGATCCGGCCAAAGAAGCGCCACAGCCGCAATCCTTACCCGTCTTAGCACAATCACAGGTGCCGCCTCCGGAAACGCAAGAACATTGCCGATTCGTAATCTGTTCGCTAAGCGCCTCTGCCGGGCGGGAAGCTGTTTCAAAAGCAAAAATAATACCGGCCACGAACAACGAAGCGGTTATTCCGCCCCAAAGAAGAATATTTTTCATAAGAATGAAATTAATTTTTTAATTTTGGTTTTAAAACCTTCATTACTTATACGTATCAAAATATCATTCTGTTTCAGCTCCTAAAAAACTGTCGAGGTGACAACGGCCACAGCCACAATCCCAAGGGCGGACATCCCAAGCCTGGAACTCATCCTTGGCTTCCATTCGCCCGTAAACCTTGATTCTTTTACCCGGCAATAATTCCGTCTCCAAAGAAGAATGAGAATAATCTATTAACCAATAATCGCCAGAGAAACTTGCCAAGGAAAACTGGGAAGCATCAAGCGACAATATAGTCCCCGACAAAAATCCGGCCGCTGGATCTTCCCAAGACGAAAGCATATAATTAGCCAGGCGATATCCTTCCTTGCCAGCTAAATAATTTTCCACTTTCCGACTGAAGCCATAATGCCAAAAAATAAAAGCGTTAAAGAAAATAAAAAAGACAAAAAACCCCGTCCAAAAGAATAAATGCCGATAAGAATATTTTTCTTTTTTCAACCGCTTCCAAGCCAACCAAGCAAACACGAAAAGCATTGCCAGCCAAAGATAAGGAAAGGTCAGAAAAAACCAAGCCAGCAAACCGCCAGAGCGGCGGCTTAATATATCCCAATCGCCATAATAAATAATTATGCCGATAAGAGAAAAGGCCAAGCCGCTTAACGATAAAAAGACCCAGACGGAAAGCCAGACGAAAAATCTTTTAAGCGCTAAAGACAAACGGCTTATCGGTTTAATGCTCTGCTTGTTTATTTTGTTTATTATTTCATTTTCTAAATTATCAAGCATATTTTTGATAATTATTTTTAAATCTTTCTTTGGCTCTTTTTATCAAGGTTGATACCGTTCCCAGGGGCTTTTCTAAGATATCGGATATTTCCTGATAGTCAAGATTCTCTAAATATCGCAATATCAAAACTTGGCGATATTTTTCCTCTAAACCATTTATAACTAGGGCTATCTTCTCTTTTTCCAAAATCTTGTCGATATCAGAACAAAGATCGGAAGTATCCGCCACGTCAAAATCATCAAGCAATGGCAAGTCGCGATTATGGCGGCGGCGTAAATCATCCATCGCCTGATTATGGACTATACGATAAGCCCAGGAAGAAAATTTGAGCTTAGCGTCAAAATCATTGAGGTGATAATAAATCTTAATAAAAGAATCTTGGATAACATCCTCTATCCGATCGTTATCCAGACCCGACAACCTTTTTAAATAACAAAAAAACCGCTCTTTATAACGAGTTATTAAATAAGCAAAATTAGCACTATCCGACAAGGACAGAGCTACCAGTTCTTGGTCGCTTAAAGCGTTAATCGGTTTCTCCATAAACCAAAGTCATATTATAAATACGATTGGCTCGGCATAAATCTTTCAATCTAAAACAAAAACTTCATCTATCTTCTTTCCTAGCGCCTTAGCCACTTCACTGGCCAAAAGAAGGGATGGATTGTATTTGCCCTGTTCCAAAAAGACTATAGTTTCCCTCCTGACTCGCGCCTTGTTGGCCAAATCTTCCTGAGTAAGGCCGGCTAAAAGGCGATATTTTTTTATTTCGTTCTTCATAAGACTAGCGGCACTCTATTTCTGGTGCCGGATAAGAAGGTTGTCCGTGCTTCTGCCAAGAGCCATCTTGGCAGACCCAAGAATCCTCCCCGGAAAAAAGCCGCAAACTAAAAACCGCCAAGAGAAGAAAAAAGACTAAAACCACAAATACATATACCAGGCGCTTATCGCTAAACTTAAATTTATTATGATAATTAAAAACTAAGGAATAAAGAAGCATAAGAATGGTTGTTGAAAAGGCTAAAGTCATGGCTATTGATTGATAGAAAGGATTAATGTCGGCCAAGGAATAAAGAAGGAACATGGCAATAACCGCCAACCAAGAATATACCTGGATGGCTAATATAGCCGACTTCCCCGCCAAGGCATAATCACGTTCATCCGCCAAAACGCCGGACACGCGGCGGCGGAGAAAAAACAGCAACAAAGAAAAAACCAATAAAAAAGCAACGGCGATAAAAAAATTCTTATAAATTACCGCCTGGCTAAAAATTACAGCCAGAATAAATACACTGACCAACTTAATGTTACGATACTGCTTGATGCTTAAAGACATATTTTTATTGTTAATAATTTCTAACTAAATGTTATATTATTCTAACACGACTGTCAAATAAAAAAGCCCGGCGAAAATCATCCGGGCTTTTATTAACTAATTTTTACGACGACTTGATAATGATTATCCTCAAATAAACTATTATAATCATCCAAATCGTGATAGGACACGAGGAATCCGTCGTAATCACCAACAGAAACAACATGACACCTATTAGTACCAGATAGCAAAAAAATGGTTTCCTTTTTCTTTCCAACTAAAATTTCTTTATTATCTAAACAAAATTTCTTTATCTGGCTTTCACTAAAAGAAATATCAGATAAATTTTTTTTAAAATTAAAAAAAATATCTTTAAATGTAGACCTCCCAATCATCTTGTAAATCCTTGCCTCACAAGCACTCAAATCCTCTTTAAGCGGTATCTTTCCAATCCTATGATCAACAAAATGAAATAGACCATCATTAGAAAACATTTTCTCGCCAAGATTTTTTCCAACGTATATTGGACAAAAATCAAACTCTTTAATAATTCTAGCACTTTTTTCTTCTAAGGATGCGTAGAAAAAAAGGTCAAGCAATTCTCTCAATTCATCCTGTTTTTTTATGCAAACAGAAAAATCCGTATCAGAAAAAAGTTTAGCAGATTCCATTATTATACTTTTTCCAACAGACAAAAACTCTTCTTTTTCCTCTAAATCATTTTGTTTAGATAAATCGCTATCCAGCATTTTTGTTCTCCTCTTTTTTTAAAAAACTATATAAAGATATTAGAGGAGAATGCTGATTGCGTCAATCTAGCGACCGCTATAAGCCAAAGATTTTAACACATTCCAATCCTGGGAACTTTTTGGCAAACGATGGAACGCCTTAACAAAAACTTTAATTGCTGCTGACTCCGCCATTAGACTACGACTGGCTGGTATTTTTTCTCCAGAAATATAAGACAAGGCAACCTGGTCAATATCACTCGACGTCGGCCAAGCCCCATAAATCTTATAAAATAACTGAGAATAAGTGTCAGAACTAGGCGCTTGCTCAGTTAACTTCAAATCTCCATAAGCTACGGCTCTAACTACATTCCAGTCCTGGGAAGAGGCAGGCAGTCTTTTATAGGTCGCAGCAAACTCTTTTATTGCAGCTCTTTCCTGCTCTAAATTACGGCTTTGCGGCTGAGTTTCACCGGCAAGATACGCGGCCGCAGTTTTTAATGATTGCTGATTATCAAGATTCTTAAAAGTATTAATAGCCGTCTTTTCAGCAGTGCTTAAATTTCCCGTATTGATAAGCGCTGTAGAAGTCGCTTTCACTTGATTAGTAATCGATAATATATTTATTTTTTCTTCACCCTGGTTTTTCAAAGAAACATTTTCTTGTTCTTTGTTCTGATAAAGTATCGTAGCCCCCTTATTATCAGGAACTTGCTCGGCCACGGCGGCAACTGGAACTGATTCAGTGTACAAGACTGGGGTGGAAGAGGCCACAACGGGCTGAGTAATTACTGGAATCGCAATATTAGTAACGGCAGCCACAGGGGTCGGGGTGGGCGTCGAAACGACTGTCGAGCTAGCCTGTGTTGAAGTTTGAGTGGAAGCGGCCGCCGAAGATCCGCCTAAAGAATAATTTATCTTCATTAATAACTTGCCAAAAACATTCGGCCTATCGACAATATAGGAACCGTTACCAGACATAGGAACATTAATTAAATTTCCAGTTGCCAAATCATTAAGATTACCACTCACCTGTGCAGGAAGATTCCAGGAAATCTTTATTAAACCACTATCATCTGGCTGAAAATTAAGAACGTAACCATGACTACCGTTATAAGAAGCTGTTCCAGGACGATAATCAACGATTGCGTCATCGGTGCCACCAGGCAAATTGAAACGGGCATCAAAAGCACCAATCGGAGGCATCGGCGGCCAGGTTTCTTCACCTAAAAAACGGTCCAAGCCGCTGGTAGCTTGTGGATCAAGGCCGAAATAAAGCTGCTGATTTCCCGAACCGCTTTCAACTTTCAAAGAATATTTAATCGCCGGCTCACGAACGGCAACGATACTATAACCCCCAAAAGTTCCGCTAGAATTAGAATTACTTCCGGAAGAAACTGCCTGGCTATCAAAGTTTATAGACGGAATAGACGGGATCTGACTGCCTATTTCATAGTAGATTGTCATTTTTAATCTATTAAAAACACCAGGATTTTCGACTACATACTTTCCCTGGCCATCCATTGAAACGTTTATCAGACTGCCATTAATCACGTCTTGCAAGCGCCCGCTTATGCCGGATGGTAAATTCCAGTAAATAGTTATTTTCTGACCATCTCCTGGCTGATACTGTAACTGATGGACAAACGTACCATTATAGTTAAGCCCAGAATGGCGGTAATCAAGCACCACATCTTCGCCATTTGGCAAATTAAAACGAGCATCAAACACCCCAGTCGGCGGCAACGGCGGATAGGCAGCCTCACCTAAAGAAGGATCTAAAGCTGCAGTAGCCCAAGCATCTTGGCCAAAATAAAGAGTAGTTTTCCCGCCCGCGCCGTCAGAAATTCCTAAAGGAATCTTAAGAGAAGCTTCAGCAGCTTCAGTCGTTCCAGCAAACAAACCAAAAAGCAAAAAAAGACAAAAAAATACAGCAGGAAAAAAGGTTTTTACAAATATTTTTTTCTTCATACAATTTATCTGAAAATTATTAAATAAATATAAGTTAAGTATAGCACAATTTAAGTATAGCACAATTATAAAAAAATGTTATAATAAAAAAACATTAACTAAGCCTAAAAAAGTATGAATTTTGATAATTATCTTTTGTCGAGAAATATTAGTCAAATAAAAACTGCTGATACGGCTAGCGAGATAAATAAGGAGGAACAAAAAAATGACGAAACCTTGTTTAATATCAGCCAAAAAAAGGAAAAGGAAATCATGGAGCTACCTTCAGTAGAAAAAAAAGGACTAAAGGGCAGCAAGAATAAGGTGGAATTGATTACCCTGTCAAATGGAGAAAAATATATATTCAAACCTAAAAGCGGAGAAAGTTGGCGTTTTAGAATTTTTGGCAAAATGAAAAATTTATACTTAAACGAAATAGCCTGTTATAAGATTTCGCAAAAACTGAATTTTGATTTAGTCCCTCCCACAATACTACGAAAAGAAGATGGCGAAATAGGGAGCGCTCAATTATTTGTCGATGATGCCGAACCAGCCGCGAACTCAGAACAAGAAGCCAAAGAAGAGGATCTATTAAAATTAAAAATATTCGACTTTCTAATCTGGAATTCCGACAGACATTCCAGTAATTTTCTAATAAAAGACGAACGAATAATAGCAATTGATAATGGCGCCTCGCTTGGCGAAGGTGGCATCCCCGAATTCTGCGACGGAATCCCTTTAGCTGGTAAGTCTATACCACTAGAACTGGAAAATAATATCGAAAAATTCATAAACAACCTTGAAGAAATGTTAAAATTAGAAGAAGATCTTTTAAAATTACTTGGTAATGAAACAATGGTTGACGCTTTTTTTAACAGATTGAAGTTTCTAGCAAAAGCCATAAAAGACTGGCACGTAATGCCGGAATACCTTGACCACATATCAAAACCGCCATATCACTACCGCGGCGTCTCCTACAAAAATTATTATAACCCTCAAATATGAAAACAATAATAATATACACCCTACATCAAGGAAAAGAAAAAGAGATTCTCCGCTGCTTTTTTGACGGCCAAGAATTACAATTCGTCGGTAATCAAAAATTAATAGACTCTTTCTTCCAAAAAGGCATAAAAAATTACGACACAATAGAAGGAGAAAAATTATTTCCAAGCGATGGCTTAAATTTCTTTCTACAAATACCAAATAACTTTCAATCTCCATACTGTTGGGCTAGCGAAATTTAAAAATATAAAATTATAAATATGTTTTTCAAAAAAAAGAAAAAAATCCGCGTCATCCAATATGGCTGCGGTAAAATGGGCGCGGTCTTTCTCCGCTATCTAACAGAAAAGGGTGCTGAAATAGTCGGTGCGATTGATACTAACCCTTCCCTGGTTGGCCGCGATATCGCTGATATCATCGGCCTCAAAAAAAAGACCGGAATCATTATAGAAAACAACGCAGAAAAAATTTTTAAACAAAAAAAGGCTGATGTCTGCATAGTCGCCATTGCCAGCTTAATGGCTGACATGGAAAAACATCTTTCCTTGCCACTAAATTACGGCGTAAATGTTATCAGCACCTGTGAAGAAGCCTTTTATCCTTGGAATACCTCCAAAAAAATAACTAAAAGATTGGATAAATTAGCCAAGAATAATAACTGCACGATAACCGCTTCCGGCTACCAGGATGTTTTCTGGGGCAATCTAATTTCCATTATTGCTGGTGCTACCCACAAAATAAAGTTGATAGAAGGGGTGAGCAGCTACAACGTCGAAGACTACGGCATTGCTCTCGCTGAAGTCCATGGGGCCGGCTTAAGCTTGAAAGACTTTGACAAAAAAATTGCTAAAAATTCCAAACTCCCCTCTTATATGTGGAATTCAAACGAGTGGTTAGCTTCTAAGTTAGGCTGGACAGTTAAATCAATTAAACAAAGTTTAGTGCCGACAAAAAATAATAGAGCTCTAAAATCAAAAACTCTCGGACTAACGATACCATCCGGCCATGCTACTGGCATGTCAGCCATTGTAACACTAGAAACCAAAGAAGGACCAACAATAAAAACCGAGTGTATCGGCAAAGTTTACGCTAAAGGCGAAATAGATAAAAATGACTGGAAAATCAGCGGCGAACCAGACACAAGAGTGGTTATAAACCAACCAGCGACAGTTGAATTAACTTGCGCCACTATAGTAAACCGGCTGCCGCAATTAATAAACGCTCCCGCCGGTTATATTACCAGTGAAAAACTACCTCCCGCTGCCTATCTCACAAAAAATTTAGAACATTACCTTAAATAAATACCTAATTGAAGAACAAAAACAACAGCTAACTACAGCTGTTTTTTTTGATTTTCTTAAAACTTGACCAAAAATAAAAAAAATAATAAGATAAAATGGCTCGAAATAATCGAGGAAATGAACTTTAACAAACCAGAGCCAGAAATGGAAGAATTAAAGAAAGCTTGGGAGTGTTTAAAATGAACACTCAGTCTAAAAATAATTACAACCCCGTAATATTATATATCAGTCGCCACGAGCCATCTGATAAACAGAAGAATAATATGAAAAAAATATTCGGAGAATACGAAATTATTAAATTAGACGGCAATCTATCGTATCAAGACATCCTCGATGCGATAGAAGAAACAAAACCGATGGATGTAATAGCAAATCTACCCTGGGGAATGATCCAATCTTTAAAAAAAGATGGAATACGCCCCCTATTGCTATTAACAGAAGATGTTAGTCCTAAAGAGGACTACGATATTATCTATAGGGGTAATCGCAAACAATCAAAAGAAATCAAGCGTTTCTTGGATTTGACTGTGCATTATTACCCTAGACTGAAGATTGGTTCACCAGTTAAGCGTAAAAATGCGCCTAAAAACTGCAAAGTCTTGTTATTATCTAGAAAAATAAGTTCGGAAATTGAAATACCGGATGAAATTTTCGAAGATTTAATGCTGCTTTATGGATCAGAATTGCAAATCGATTTCAAAAAACCAGAAATAGAAATCGATGATATTAAAAATGCGCTAAAAGGTAGCTACTTTGACATTATTGTCGATGGCAACCTTAGCTTTCTTAAAAAACTAACAGAAGACGGGATACACCCCTTAGTAATGGTAAGAGGTAAAGATCCCCAAAATAACAAAAAAATAGGGTTATCAAGATTAATGAAAATTAAAGTTGACTACGAAGACCCTAAAAAAGAAGAATTTAAAAGCGCTAATTGCAAAAATTGCGCTTAAAGAAGATAAATTACAATAAATAAAGCCAATCATAAGATTGGCTTTTTATTAAATTTTTTCTAAAACCGCCTTATAAAATGATTCCCAAAAAATAACACTGAGATTCTCTGCTTGGTTTTCTATGGATTGTAGTTCACAGGATAATTTATTCTTATCAAAAAATAATAAACCATGCCTTTTAGGGATGTCTCTCAAGATATCAAGGCAAGTCTTGCGGCTACAAGTCAAATTTTCCTTAACCATTCCAAAAGCGGATAACCAATCAATCTCTATTGGGCTTTTTCTAACAGAATCGCAATCAACTAAAAAAACTTTTAATCCTCTCGGCCGTTCTTTAAATTTCCCGTTCTTGCCGATATAAATGAGTGGTATAGACCTTCTTAAATGTCGGAAAACCAAACTATCTATTTCTTCAATAGAATGATTTTCTTCTTTGGCCATAATAAGCTCGCAATCATCTAAGTGGACCGGAGCTCCAGTTAAAGTACTGGAGATAGTCCTATGACCTAAAAATAGGAATTTAGCTAAAGCATCCTGGATTGGCTGATTGAACAAAGGATTGCCCAAGATGTGCCGATCTTCAATAATCAAGAGATTCATTTTTCCTCCATTTTTTTAAAATTTTTAAGAACTACACTTATATGATGGCACATGCTATAAACAAAGTCAAAATCAAAAAAATGCTTATTCTCTTTGAAAAAAGCCTAATCAAATTTGATTTTCACAAGAAAAATAGCTATATTTTAACTATAAAAATAGATAATAATCACTAATATGAATCTCGTCATGTCAGCCGATGACCGCTACGCCCTGCCTCTAGGCGTCTTGTTGATTTCAATATTTGCTAATAAAAATCCTGGCTACGATATAAAGGTTTATGTTATTGACAGCGGCCTATCTTCTAACAGTAAAGAAAAACTGCAATCAATAGAAAAAGAGTACTCATTTAAAATAAACTATCTAGAAGCGAGCGGCCAAATCGGCCAAGAATTTCCCCGAATCGGCCGCCTAAACGAAGCTGATTATTATAAACTATTAGCACCTGTAATGATAAATGAAAACCGGCTGCTTTATTTAGACAGCGATATGGTGGTGCTCGGCGACCTGAAATCGCTTTATGAAAGCGAATTAAAAGACGGCGCCATCATCGGGGCCACCACTGACAGCCAAGAAACATTAATCAAAAATAATTTTTTCCGACCGATTTCCCGTTACTTCAATGCTGGATTGTTGCTTTTCGACTGCCAAAAATATCGGGAAAAAAATATCTGGCCGCAAGCCTTAGAGCTTATCAAGAAGAATGAAATAAAAATAAAATACGGCGATCAAGACATATTCAACCACTTGCTAGAAAACGATTGGCAATCGCTACCCAAAGAATATGACATTCAACAAGACGAATATGATCCGCCATATCAAGGAGAAATAAGAGTATTACACTATACCGGCGCAATCAAACCCTGGCATTATTCTTATAGCAACCCCAATATAAAATATTTCTCTGAATACCTCCAACTAAGTCCCTGGGCTGATTGGCAACCCCAAAAAACGCTGAAAAAAATCATCCTAAAAAATTTAAAAAAGACACTAAGACTGATAAGCAGTCCTAATGCCTTTATAAAAATAGCTGAAACAAGCGCTAAGATAAGAGGTTTGAAGGAATAATTATCTAAAATCAACAACTTAAATAAATAAAAAAACTGCTTAGTTACAAGCAGTCTTAATTTTTTTGTCATCACTCCCTAAAAATAATAGCGCCGTAACAAATTAAGAGGATTAATCCTCCCATTATTTGAAATGGCAAGGTCTTTGCACACAATATAATAACCCCCAAAAATGCCAAAGCCAAAACGCCAAAGGAGTATTTATATTTTACTTTGAAATTATAGATCTTTTCAATGTCAAAGGTGTTTAAATATTTCCCCACATCCCCTAGAGGAAATATATTCCCACATAAAAATGCTACCAGCATCCCGACAAAAGCCCAGGCTGGCACGCTCCAAGGAAAAAATATAATAACCCCCTCTTTCATTGTGGCTATCAATACAACCTGAGTACTAACTATTAATAAAAAAATAGTTAGCAGTAACTCAACAAAAAATTCAAATTTTCTCATGACCCTTTCTCTCCTTTATTATTTTTTTTAAATAACTTTTATTGGCAACACTTTAATATACCCACATTAATTTGTCAATATTAACAGGTAATGTGCACACACATATTGCACTTTTGGTGTAATCTAGAGGCATATGTCAAAAACTATGCCCAAATCAACGAGCGAAGAGAAATACCGCTGGATTAAGCCCATCCTGGATCAAGATATGAGTATTAAGCAATTAGCTAAAGTGTGCCCTTTTAGCGAACGGACGATTAAATATTGGTTAGCCGGGTATAGAGAACTGGGTATGGCCGGATTAAATAACAAATCTACCAGGCCAAAATCCCAGCCGAATGAAACGCCAATTAGAATTAAGGAGCGGGTAATCGAACTCCGAAAAGAAAACAAACTTTGTGCCCAGAAATTGTGGTATAAGCTAAAGAAAGAAAACATTGATATAAATGTTAGGACAATCGGTAAGATAATTAAATCGGAGAAGTTGGTGAGAAAATATCGGATTAGAAAATTGCAATATAAATATATTAAACCGACGCTGCTGCCCGGAGATTTGATTGAGATTGATATTAAATATGTGCCTGGTAGAATTAGGGGAAAGAGATATTATCAATATACGGCCATTGATTGCGCATCACGATGGCGGTACCTCAAGATATATGACAATATGGCCAATAGTTATGCGATTGCGTTTCTAGAGGAAATAATTAAAATAGCTCCATTTGAAATTAGAGCGATTAAAACCGACAATGGGGCTTGTTTCACTAATCGCTATAATGGCTATTTGAAATCAGCCGATCCGATTAATCCCAGGATTCATTCTTTGGATGAGAAATGCGCCACGCTTGGCATCCCTCATTTCTTGATTGACCCAGGTAAACCGGCTCAGAACGGACGAGTGGAAAGAAGCCATCGGACCGACCAGGAAATGTTCTATGATAGAAATAAATTTGAGACGGTGTTAGGATTAAAGAAGAAGATTAGAATTTGGAATAATTATTATAATAACTTGGAACATTGTGCCCTAGATGGCCTCAGCCCAAACGAGGCTTTAGCCAGGGTACAATATGTGTGTACCTAAAACAGTTGGTTAACTTTGGAACCCTTGAACACCAAAAAATAAGGTTTAACCTTATTTTTGACTTACTGCGGAGAGAGCGGGGATTTCCGCCCTCGCTCGGCGCCGGAATTGCGCCTCGCTCACTTGTCCAGGGTTGGCGTCTGAAGCTCCCCCGGAGCTTCGTCCGACACTCACTTCGTCTTTCGGTCTTCCGACCTCATTCTTTGCTCGTTTCCAACCTGTTCGAATCCCTCTCGTCTTTCAAACGAGTACAATAAAACACCCTTCCAGGGTGTTTTATTGTACTCGCGGGCTACCTCGGGCTGGAAGCGTAATTTTTACAAGTCAAGTAAGGTTTTTTGGTGATTATTTAAGTCTTTAATAGACAACGCCCTCGTGCACTTTATATATTGAATTAATCCGTTGAGGTTAAAAAATGTTTTTTCATTAATTCATCCCACTTAGATTGTATTTTTTGACGTATTTCGTTATCAGGATTTTGAAGCCCATTAGTAAACCAAAGTTTCAAATTATAAAAACCGTCTCTTTCTATGCCGTTTCTTTCAAAAGATGATTTTTTAAATGATATTCTAGCTCCATCTAAGCCATCGCTAATAATTGGAATCCCTGCCTCAGCTGTTTCTTTTAGAAAACATTCTTTATTAAAATTTCTGTCTATTACATCGCATCCTAAATCTTTTAAACTAACTTGAAATTCAGATAATAAACTCCATACATTTTCTAAAGTGTGTCTTATTTTTTCTTGATTATTTTCTAATTGGTATCCAGATGGTTCTTTCATAAATTTATTAATAATAAATTATATATCTCGTGCTAGCACGATGATGCGGGGTGTTAGGGGCGCTATTCGAACTTTTTTTAGTAAAAATACTTATAATTAGTAAAATTAACTCAATTAAAATTCTTAACTCCTAAATATACAATATTATTTACACCACCTTTCATATCACTCTCTAACCGATTATGTAATTCTTCTGGATACCATTTATTGTTTTTTATTTCTTTCCAATCAACTTCGCGGACTGCCTGCAAAACTTGCTCATTTTTATCCAATTCCGGATCAGTTCCCAATGTCAAATTTCCACTGACTGGCAAACAAGAGACATAAAATTCTATACCACTATCATTACCATAAATAGTTTCACGAAGATATATGATCTTTTCAGCTCTAACTATCAAATTTGTTTCCTCCTTCACCTCTCTTTCGACGGCTTGGAAAATGTTTTCCCCAGGTTCCATTCCGCCGCCAGGAAAAATTAAAATTTCTCCATTTTTTTTCTCTTTGTGTTCAACCATAATTAAACCATTATCAGTTTTAATCAAAGCCCTTACCCCAAGATTAATATAATTCATATATTCTTTAAAATTTCCGCACTAATATAATTTTTTATATCATCGACTGATGTGATATCTGTGTTAAATTTTTTATCGACTTTTTTATAATTATTTAATAAATACTCTAACTTACCATCCATTTCATTGAATATTGCCTTGCTAAAAAATCTATTTTTTATTTTATCTGGATTTTCTCCAGCTGCTAATTGATTTTTATGTCTAGACAATCTTGTTTCATAGCTCGCGGTCAAAAACCAAATTTGATCATATTTTGTTATTTTATAATTAATCAAAGAAAAAATAAATACTCTAAAATATTTTTTTCTAATCATGGCATAAGCCTCACTCCTTAACGGCGATGATATCTGTAAAACTATATCTGAAGAAAATTTATCTATTTTTTATAACTATTTTTCTATAATTTTAAACAAATATAATTAAATCAACCATCCGATTAATACAAAATTTTTCAAATACTGGCCTTCAAATGGTTATTACCGATAGAAAATAATCGCGAACCCCTAAACACTAAATTTGCCGTGTTCGAACTTTCAAAAACCCCATAAATAAAGAAAAAGTGGGCTTTTAGACTCACTTCATTTCTATCTGTGGAGAGGCGGGGATTTATCGCGCTCGCTTTTCGCCGGAAAGCGAAAATCTCGCTTGTCCAGGGTTGGCGTCCGAAGCTCCCCCAGAGCTTCGTCCGACACTCGCTTCGTCCTTCGGTCTTCCGACCTCAGTCCTCGCTCGTTTCCAACCTGTTCGAATCCCTCTCGTCTTTCAAACAAGTACAATAAAACACCCTTTCAGGGTGTTTTATTGTACTCGCGGGGTGTTGGGGACGCTATTCGAACTTTTTTGATAAATATTTAATATTAGTAAAATTATTTCTAAAAGATTATTCCAACCGGCCCTTATTTATACAAATAAAATTCCGAATGCGAATAATTATTTAACTAATCCGCCGTGATATTTTGATTCATACATCTTTTTATTTTTATAATAAACGCACTCTTCTCCACAAAAATTATCAATATCGCCTTTCGTCTTATTTTTATAAATATAGCTACCTAATTGATATTCGTTCGGTCCACGAAAAGGATTATTAATATTAACCTTTTTTAGACATTTTTTAAGAAAGCTATAAATTTCTTTTTTTGATATTATAGCGCTTAAACATCGCCCAGAATAATTCATAACCCAAAACGGTTTGTTACCCAAAAAGACTACCTCTTCGCCAATAAACGGATCAAAACCATAATATCTATCACGATAATAAAAAAATCCAAATTTATAACCCAACTCTTTCGCGCCGTCAGTTAAAATATTTTCCCCTTTCTCACCACTTAGGGCATAGGTATTTTTCTTGGCTTTAATTAAAAATCTTTTAAAATCTTTCATAATAATAAAATAGCAAATATAAACGATTTAGTAAATAAAAACCGCCATTATAGTTAAATAATGACGGTATAATATACATATTTTAGTGCTTATAAAACCCCTTAACAGGAATCTTATAAATTCGACTTAATTTTCTAGCTTCCGCCTCAATTTCATTCCAATTTATGTCCTTAAAAACCGGAACGGTAATATCAGCTTTGGCATAGGCTAAATTAATCTTATCAGAGTTAAATTTACCATAATTTAGAGATTCGAACATTATAAAATCAATTTTCCCTTGCAAAGCCGGAATAATAGATTTTAAATCAGTTAATCCTGGTAAAATTGGGCCCACAAAGGCATAAGTTTTTAGACCGCTACTTTTCAAGATGACCAAGGTATTCAATCTTTTAATCGGAACAGATGCTCCTGGTTCAAAAATTTTGGAAATTTTCTCATCCAGAGAGGTAATTGTAAGGCCAACTTCGCAATCAGAAATATTTTTCAGCAAATCAACATCCCTGGTAACTAATTCTGATTTTGTAAGAATTGATACGGGAAAGTTGTATTTAGCCAAAACTTCTAAAATTTTCCTAGTTATCTGAAACTTTTTCTCGGCTGGTTGATAGACATCTGTTACGCTACCCAAAAGAATTGAACCTTTTCTTTTATTTCTTTTAACAAGCTCATCGTCTAAAGTATCAGCGGCGTTAATTTTTACATCGAGAAATTCTCCCCAATCCTCAGGGTGATTAGCAAAACGCTTCATAAAACAAGCGTAACAATAAACACATTTATGAAGACAGCCGACATAAGGATTAATACAATAATCAACCTCAGGCAATTTACTAGAAGTTAAAGTGGTTTTACAATTTATTTCCTTGATATTCATATTGCCCCATGACTTTTTAAATAATTAAGGATACGACAATAAGATTGTCTTTCGCTATAGCCTAAATCAACCTGCGCCCTATCTAGAATAACATCAAAATCGTCCTCCGGCAACTTTCCCAAATAAAAGCCAGGCAATGGGCTACTGTTTCTATCTAACGCCCAACCGCAAGCCGTGACCATCCCGCTTGGCAATATTCCAATCGATTTGATAGCTGCATGACATTGATATTCCCCTCTAAGAATCCTGAGTGAATGTTGAAAAACAATTTCTGTCTCTCCGCCCCTAAGAGAATCTAAAAAATCCATTAATTCTAAAGTTTTTTCATCATCAATATATAAATCTGATAGTTTCAAACCTCTCCCGACTGGATAGAAACGCAATATATTCCATTTCGGAACTTTATTGATACATAAAAATTCGTAGAGTCGTGTAAGATTGCCTTTATCGGCTGATAGCGGATATAACGTAGTTACAGCTGAACAAAAAATATTTTTTTTCAACCAAAGTTTTTAAAATATTAATTGCTGACAAATTAAAACCTTTTGGACGGAAACGGTTATGGTCTTTGGGAATATTGTCAATACTAATTTCAACTTTTCCGATCTTCTTTAATAGGGCTAATTTTCTTTCACTAAAATCGACGCCGGTCATACTAACGTCAATATAGTCTTTTGACATAATTTCAGTGGCTCTTTCTACAATAGCAAAGTCCTCTGGATTATAGAGAGGATCACCGCCGGAGAAATCAATTTTCATTTTATGAGCTGCTAAAATTTCTAGAATCCTAATTTTTTCAGAAAAATTTAGACTCTTTCCTCTGTTAACTTGGTTGACTTTTATTGCTGACATACAGCAAAAAGAACAATCCCAAGGACATACTTTTGTTAAATTCCAAATTGCATACATGATAACCTCCTTTTTTTATTTTTGTTATTTTTATTTTAAAGAACTAAATTATAATACCATTATTTTACCATTTGTCAAAATATATTCTTGGTCCGAACTTTCAAAAATGCCGATAAAAAAAGGACGAAATGAGCTTTTAAACTCGCTTCGTCCCGTTCTGCGGAGAGAGCGGGATTCACCACCCGGGCCGTCCGGCGCACAAGTGCGCATCGTCCGGCCTTTCGAATCCCGAACGTGCGCCAAGCAGTTGGCGCACTCCTCTCTCCGCACGCAAAAAACCGCCTTTCGGCGGTTTGCGTGCGGGCTACCTCGGGCTGGAACCGTGGTTTTGGCAAGCCCTGTAAAGCTTTTCGGTGATTTTTTAAGGTTTTAATAAATAAGATCCTCGTGCACCGTGGTTTTCTTTAAAAAGTGACAAAAATGACACAGGAATTGATATAAAAGTTACAAATAGGTGTAATCTTTATTCATCAGCAACAAATTCCAATATTTCTCTGGTTGTCCTAATTTGCTTACCATTTGGCAATTTTATGACAGTTTCTATTTTCTCCGTTACTTCTTCTGGAGCTTGTTGATTATCCTCAACTCTTATCTCTCCCGTTGATCCATCGATAACAATATGTGCTTTGCTTCCAGAGCCATCTCTTTTACCAACAAGAATATGTTGATCTTCTCCTTGAATTCTGGATTCAATAAAAAATTGATCATCACTTATTCTTTTTTTGATAGTCTTTTCAGCTAAATACTGTTGAAAAATATTAATATATTTCTCCATTCTTTTCCATGCATTGTCAGTTGGAAATCCAGAATTATCAGACCACCAAGTATCAGGTGTTGCATTAGATGTAATTTTTCTTAATCTAAGACCAGGGAGCGATTTTTTATCTAAAACTGAATTCAAATATTTAATAATTGTATCTCTAATTTCTAAAGCTTCTCGAGTCAACAAAAGATTCTCTTTTAAAGCAGCTTCGTTACCCCAAATTAATTTTGATATTTCTTTATCGTCCATAAAATTATAAATCTCTATTAATATAATAAAACACAGAGTCGTCTATAATAAAAGCTTGATTATCTTCTAATTCAATAATAGGGTATCCAGTTCTTTTTTTAAACTCATCTAACTGTGGCTTTAATTCTTTTCTGTAATGAGGGTAAATTATATAATCAGTTAAACAGAGGCCCTTTAAGTCTGTGAGTCCGATATCATTAGGGTCTTCGTCCCCAGCAATAGATATATCAGGTCCTGCCAAAATACTGCCAGCACTAACACCAACATACGTGCTATTTTCTTTTTTAGCAAAGTCCACTATAAATTTATCGAGTCCAGTTTTTCTTACTCTATCTAAATAATCAAAAGTGTTGCCACCGCAAACGAAAATAACATCATATTCTTTGTTGGTAGTAAATTTTTCATTGTCCAATTTAAAAATATCAATGTCTTGAGCGCCTGTATTTTTAATTTCTTTCAAAGTTTTATCAAGATAAAAAGCATCTTGTTCTGAGTCTTGAATAGAAGCAACCAAAAAAGATAAATCTTTAGGCTCTTTTGGCAAAAAGCTTGTTTCGAAATGCCTTGAAATATCTTTATTTTCCAAACCCGTTGATGTTAAAAATAGTTTCATATTTTAAAAATTAATTGTCCTGTTCAAATCTCTTTAATATCTGCAAATAATCATCTTGCAAATCACTATTAATTTTAGGATGATTTAATGAGGATATCTTGCCATTATTCTTAACGATATTGGCTATTTCGTCCATATAAAAGCCATCTAGAGTGGCAATAAATAAGTAAGATGGATTCCAAGACTGGCTCATTCTATTGGCAGCCTTAAGAGTGTACTCAGCGCTTAAAGATCTTTGATACTTTACCTCAATTAATTTAACTTGCCTTGTATCTCTATCTATAACAGCAAAATCAGGCGCAGTTCTGAGCGTTTCTATCATTGGATTGCTTTCGTTAAATCCTTGCTGGATCATTTCAGGAATAACTTTTTCATAACCAAATTCCAAAACGGTAAAATTACCAGATTCCCTAAACATTTGTGAAAATATTGTTTCGGCAATTTTACCTTTAACAAGTTGTCTGGTGAAGTTTACATTACTCATAAATTTATTTTTTAATACTAATTATTTCTATATCAGGCGAACATTTATCACTCGGCGCACAATCAATGCCGTTAACAATACCTCTTACGGTATAGATATCATTAAAGTAATTGGTATTTTCATCAAAAGGAACGTTATAATAATTTAATATATATTTAACCCAATCCCCATCCCAATCGGGGTTAATCGCTATATTATCGGCGTCCATTAATTCATCGGCAAAAGCCCAAAACATATCGCAAGGTTGATTTATGTCAACATCCTGGTGCTCGTCATCAATAATACAAAATTTAATGCCAGTAATCTGAGAATAATTGCCACTAATCTTCGCTTGCCATTCTATTTCCTGTCCTTTTTTCTCGGTGTTAAAGTAGCCAGGAGTATCAGATTTTTCTAACTTATCAGACATGAGCTGATTATAAGTTAGTTTTTTATCATCTTCTTTGTTTTTTAATTTCAAAAATTCAACGATATTAGGAATTTCTGCTTCATAAATGCTTTCTATTCCACAATCCGCATCTTTACTAATAAAAGTATCAACATAAGAAAATATATAGTCAGAGCCTCTTAAATTTCCAGACAAAGTTAATTTATATATTTCCACCTGCACATTCATATCGGACTTATTATCATTTTCAACAGGTGATATCAACAATAAATAATTTAAATTATTAATTTTAGCTAATCTTAATAACCCGCCGCCGTTACAACCTAATATTTCTGGCACAACAAAATCTTTATCAAAATCGCCAATTTTTTTACCAGTAATTTCTCTAGTCACTAAACTCCAATAATCAGAGTTAGGTTCGGTTCTTTTGTTATTAATATAAAAACTGTAAATATCTCTATCGTAAAAAACATGATAATCATAATAATCAGCTCCAGTAATATGAGAAACAAAGACAGCATCATCTAAGCCATCAGAATTTAAATCGATATTATTAAGGCCCTGACTAAAGGAATATATTTTTGCGTCATCATCTTCATATTCTAAATTAATACTAGATGGGGCTTGATAATCATTTTTTACTTCTGTATTAATTTCAGAAACTCTTTTATTATTTAAGCTGCAACCTGATAGTAGTAAGGTTAATAAGAATATAAAAATAATTTTTTTCATATTTAAAATCTTAAGATTTAATAACCTGCATCACTTTTCCAGCTACACACAAACAACCAATATCATCCTTATGCAAAATAATTGGTGGGTAATCTCTGTTCGACTCCGAAATTAGAACAACTGATTTTCTAATCTTATCTTCTTTAAATTTTTTAATATTAGCAACACCGTCAAGCACAAATAGAGCGTATTCTCCATCCGCAGGTTTGTTTATAGAAGAATCAATAATTACGTAATCACCATCTTCTATACTCTCTCCGTCTATTTTAGCCCTATTCATTGAATTGCCAACAGCTTTGATGGCAAATATATCTTTCTTATTCTTTTTTAATATTTTTTTTGAAACCTTTAAATAACCATCGATATTATTATCAGCATAAATTTTAGCATCACCACAATTAGCTGCCCCCATGATAGGGATGGAAATAATATTACTGTTTGAGCTATTATTCAACCCAACAACTCTGTTTTCTTCTTTAATAATTTTTAACAAACCCTTAGCCTCTAATTGATTCAAATGATGCTTGATTTTCTGCGGGGCATCACCCTCTCCTATTGCCTGACTGATAGCTCTTAATGTCATGGAGCTAATATTGCCCTCTTCTGCAAGATTTAATATGGCTCTCTGTATTTTATGCATAAATTTTATTATTGATGTAAGATTTTAATAACTTAGCTAAATCTTTAGTTTTAAATCTAGTATTTACTCCTGAAGTAGAAGGCATAATATAAATGTCTAATCCTAAATCCTCACTGATTTCTTTCTGATGCCCAAGCCCTAATTTCTTTGATTGAATTTTTAGGAATTTAGAGGCTGGCTTTTTACCGTTAAATATTAATATTTTTATTTTTTTATTATCCTTAATTAATTTTAACAACCTTTCTCTATCTTTCTCTATAAATTTAATTTTTAAATCCATTCCGCACTGGTCTTTGACTAAATCAGTCAAACCAATGCCGGCCTTTTTTAACTTATTATAATTCAATTCTCTTAATTCTCTAGACGGTTGAATCAAATCATTAACTAACTTAGCTTCGTATAAAATGCGCCAAAATCTATTACCAGTATTTGCATAATAATGGCCCATTTCACAAGATTTTTTACCAGGAGCCATGCCACAAAATAATATCTTGGTATTTTTATCAATAACATCTTCCAAATTATTCTTTGCCATATTTTTCTATTTTATGAGCTAAAATAATTTTTTGTAGATTATCAGAAGAAAATTCCTGATCACTAACCTTATAAATAAAAATCAGAGAAACATGAGATGTTTTATCGCCAAAAATTTTATGATCAAAGTTTTCTTTATTAGCTAAATAATCTTTTAAGTCATTATTTTTTATAAAAATAATTCTTCTCTCCAAATTTAGTGCTTGGTTATAAAAACTGCCTGTGTTTTTCACGGTATCTCCAGAGAATTCTTGCCAAGAATTAAGTAGATTGCTTATTATTTCGTTATATTTAAGCTCTAAACCATCAAAATAACCTTTATTAGCCTGATAAAAATCTAATAGGTTATTAATTGGCTCATTTTGTTTATAAAAAGATAAAAAAGGATGATTTTTGTATTTACTTTCCCAATTAAAATCTAGATTACTTAACACTTCTTGGATTGATTTAACAGCTATTAAAGTATTATTAACTGGTTCAAACATTTTTGGATATTGAATTCTAAAATCGCTAATTAAATTATTTAGAGTTTCAGAAATTTGACCGCTCGGATATTTGTTTTGATTAGTCTGATAAAATTCGGCTATTGAAATATTTTCTTTTACTTTATCCATATTATAAAAATTTAGAATAATTTTGTATTTTATGCATAGTTTTATTTTGATTTACTGATTATTTTGTAACATGTATTTTGCGAGTTTTCTTTGGCTGATTGGCGACAAGCTAAATGTTTCTGGTTTAATTTTAAAATTTTCTAATAACTCAGTGCCATTAATAACAAAAATTTCGTAATCAGCCACATCGAGATTTTCTTTATTTCTATTATTTTTATCTAGATTAAATTTTATAATATACAAATAGAATTTATCAGGATATTTATTTAAACAGTTAACTTCACTGTAATATAAAGGAAGCCAATTATATGTTTTCCATGATTCGCTAGTAGCCTTAACTTCAATAAATCTCTGTTCTTCTTCTTTTTCTGATAAAATGTCATAACCAACGCCTTTCGTATTAACTATTTTCGTTTTTCTTCCATTTGACTCTTCATATTTAACAACGATATCCATTGATTTTTCACTTATTATTGTTTTCCAGTCCATAATTGTAAAATTATTTTTCTAGTTCTTTCAAGCCAATAATGGGGTCATTATAAGCCTTATTATCAGGCGTTAAATCTACAGATTGCTCAAACATCTTTTTAGCCCCATCAAAATCACCAAGTCTAGCCATTAATGTGCCCATATTGTTTGATATTATTGCGGCTGTCATATCCGATTTAAGATATTTTTTTGATTCATCAAATAATTTTGGCATTATTGCTCTAACGGAGCCAATGTCCTTAACAGAACCATCTTGTTGTCTGGCATAACTATTTGCTTCATGAATAAGCATGTCAAAAGCATCATTATAACAACTTAAAGCTGCTGCTAAATTACCTTCATTTTTTAATTCCACCGCCCTATTAATTAAAATTTGAATTGCTTCCATACTATAAAAATTTAGAATAACTTTTTTCTAAAACATTGCCAGATTGATCAACTAGGAATACTTTTAATTTTAAAAGTTTCCAGGCATATCGCATCTCTTTTATTTTGTTCTTAAAAGTTTTCTCCCATTCAGCTGGAACTGCGATGGCATAATAGCGTGATTTATTTTGACTATTACCACCGATATCCATTCTAGAAACTATTTGACCTAACAACATATAAAATCCTGAGTGTTTCATTTGTAAAGCAGCTTTCCCACTACCTTTTACTTCTATAAAATATTTTTTTCTCCATTTAGGATGACTGGCTACGATATCGCAACCATGTTCGCCTCTTTTCTTTTCTGGCTTATCTATTTTCCATCCCTTTTTAATAAGATATCCGCTTAAATATTTCTCTACTTGTGATTCTGTTAACATAAGATTATTCACAAATTAAATTTTTCTCCTCTATTTTATTATCTTTAAAATAACATTTACGAGAAATCTCTGAATCATCAAGATTAATATAAGAAAAATATATTTTATTATTTTCTATCTTTATATTTTCAGGCAACCCCTTGCCAACATCTATTCTGGATAATAAGACTAGATTATTATTTTCAATCTTTAAAACATAAAGACCATAACCGCTAGAAGCCCATTGCCAAGAATAAGGGGCTACAACGATTTGCTCATTTTTACCACCGTTTAACATGTTCCCAACCTTATAATCATTGTTAAATAATATTGAAATAGAGGGTTTATCTTTAGTAAAATCATAATCATCCAATTCATTGAACTTTCCTTCATAAAAACTGAAGCCATCACAATTATCAGCCATAAATCCGCAGGTATCACTTAATTTAGCAGGGACATCTAGATTTAAAAGATTTCTTTTAATGAGAATTTCATTATTACCACTATCTTTAAAACAAAGATTATTCTCTAAAACAGTATAAGGAATAAAAATATCATAAATTCCATAAGCGCCAGGAGTAAAGATATAAGGGCTAAAAGATAATGTTAGGCCAAAATCGTTAAAAGATGCCTCCCTTAGATATGACAACAAAACTTCATCGGTTAAATATCCTAAACTATTATCAAAAACCGAGCCATTAATTAAATTTGCCCTTAAAACCTCTTTTACTTTCTTCAAATAATCATTGCCACAAAATATGTCATCAACAAATAACTGTTTTCCATTTTTTAGATCATAAATTATAGTTTTAGGATAACTATGATTGCCATTTCCGCCGCCAGTATAGTCGGTTAAAATTATTTCTATACTAATAACATCATTAATTATAGATTTCACTTTAAACGAGCTATATAAGTTAACGCTACATTCATAATAGTAATCCAACTCTCCTCCGCATGGCTCATAGTTGTTTTTTGGATCTTTATCTTTCATCCAACCATTAACCATACTCCTATCGTTTTCAAGTGTGCCTAAAACAATATCGGTAATAATTTTATTCAAACTATTAGCCGAATAAAACCCTTTAAATTCCGGATATTCTAAATTAATATCTGCATGGGCATTATCTTCTTTGATTGTTTTTGTTTCCCATTTTATATCTTTATAAATATTATTCTTTGATAAGTTTTCTTTAATTTTCAAACTATCGTTAAATATTTCTTGTACATAATTAAGATCGATACTAGAAAAAGCGTCAATATCTTTAAATTCATCTACCAAAGTTTTATAATCTTCATCAACCCAAGTTTTGGCAATATTTACAGCATCTTCGCTAACATTTTTTTGATAAGAAATCTTATAAGTACGGCCATCTTTTTCAAATATTTTTATTAGATATAAAGAGGCGGCTGATGAATCGTAATTTAAATCACTTAATATTATTAAATAATTATCATCGTATTGATTGGTTTTTAAATATCTAGGATTATAGGAAATCTTAGCTTGATGCAATAATTCTTTATCAAACAACTCAGAAGCAAATATTTTATCTTGGTATTGGTAAATTATAATCTCATGATTAGGCTGATAGCTTAAAATATCATCAGAATAAATTGCAGACATCACGCCATATTCAGGATTAAAAAAACCTTTTAATTTCAAATCTTGGTCGGAAAATCTAATTTGATGATTGCCTAAAACGTCAGAAATAATCTTTATTTTTTCATTCTTTTCAGCCTCAGTTTCTTCTGGATCGCCGGAACCTTCATTTATTACTGAGATGGAGCTTGTATTAGAATTATTATTAGTATTTTCTTCTAAAGGAGTTTGTTTATATTTATCCGCTAAAAATATTAAAACAGCGAAAATAAGAATAAAAATAACGACACCGCGCTTCTTAAAAAATATTCTCTTAATCTTCTCCATTTCTTTGCAATAGGCTAATTTATATTTTTCATCATCAATTTTACCTTGATGATTGTCGAGATTTTTTTCCATATATTAAGTAAATTTTTAATATTTATATTATACTCGTTTTTGTTAATTTAGTCAAAAATATACTTAAATCTTTTAAAACTTGACAAGATATTCCCTAAGATTTAAAATGAAGTTATATAATTCAAAAAATATGGAGCAGCAATTACAACTAAAACCATTTAAAAGAACGCCCGGATTTAAATATAAGGTTATTTGTATTACGGATATTACTTTTCATGCTTCTCATAGACAGCCAAGTATGGCAATAGCAAAAAACGTTAGTAAATCTTTTACAAAAAACGAACCAGGAAGATTTTACGGTTTTAAAACAGAAGAGCTCTCTGACAGAGAAAGTCTTATCAGAATACTAGATGAATATGTAAAAAAGGATCCAGCATTCTTAAAAATGGTTCAAGAAGAGGAAAAAAATGGAGTAAAATTGTTACTAGAGATACCAACAGAAAATATCCCTATTAAATTTGGTAACGACGTATATGAATTTATATCAAGTAAAAACGGCCAAAGAGTTATAAGAGGTTTAAACAAGTAAAAAAAGTACTTACACAACAAAAGCTAATGCGTAGTAGAAAGTAGAATAGAGTATCGCCTAAAAAACCATGCCTATTCCGCGCAAGAAATAGTCTTAGACTTCATGTCCGAGCCTGTTTCGTGTGTGGGATAGGCTTTTTTGTTTATAAAAAATTTTAATAAACTTAACTAAAAATTCTATGAAGAAATTAGAATGGCGAACAATGCAAAAAAGGGTTAACGATCTTGTCCCTCAAGAAGTGAATCCAAGAAGAATCAACAACAAGCAAATGTCAGATCTTAAAAAGAGTCTGGCAAAATTTAACCTTGTCGAAATTCCAGCCATAGACTTAAATGGCAAAATTCTCGCAGGTCATCAAAGAATCAAGGCTCTTCAACTTCTAGGACGAGGTGAAGAGCTGATCGATGTTAGAATTCCTAATCGTCAATTAACGGAATATGAGGCTAAACGATATTTAATTGCCAGCAATGCCTTGGGCGGTGACTGGGATTTTGAAAAACTAAAATCCTTTGATTTAGATTTATTAATCGATATAGGTTTTGATCAAGTCAATTTATCACATTTTTGGGATAAGGAGTTAGAAGTTAAGGAAGAAGATTTTGATGTTGAAGCGGAATTAAAAAAAATTAAGACACCAATAACTAAGCCAGGTGACTTAATACATTTAGGCGAACATCGCCTGCTTTGTGGTGATTCTACTAATCCCGATAATCTTAAAAGACTGTTCGGCAACGATAAAGCCGCAATGATATTTAGCGACCCTGTCTATAATATAAAACTGGATTACTCTAAAGGCATTGGTGGAAAAAATGATTATGG
>CAYPAS010000003.1:0-24312 GCA_964408785.1 uncultured Gammaproteobacteria bacterium
AGAAACGCCTAATATTTGATAGTAATCCTTACCCATAGGCGAGATTTTTATTTATTATTTTCAACCTCACCTTCGACGACGCCGTCATCTTTCTTTTCTTGGTCAGCAGCAGAAGCTCCGGCCGCGGCCTGTTCGCCACTAGCCTGGTACATAGAAGCGCCAATTTTCTGAGCCAATGCATTTAATTCTTCTAGTTTTTTCTTCAACTCTTCAGCGCTAGCGCTTTCTTTAGCTTTTTTTAATTCCTCAACTTTATCTTCCAAAGCTTTTTTATCTTCTGGCTTCATCTTGTCGCCAGATTCTTTCAACATTTTTTCCATGGTAAAAATAGAAGCTTCTGCCTGATTCTTGATTTCGACTTCATCCTTCTTTTTCTTATCTTCTTCGGCGTGCACTTCCGCTTCTTTCTTCATTTTTTCTATCTCTTCTTTGGATAAGCCAGAAGAAGCGGTGATTGTTATCTTTTGCTGTTTATTAGTAGCCTTATCGGTCGCGGAAACGTTCAAGATTCCGTTAGCATCAATATCAAATTTAACTTCTATTTGCGGAATGCCGCGCGGCGCGGCAGGAATTCCATCCAGGGTAAAATGACCCAGGGTCTTATTATCCTTAGCCATCGGCCTTTCTCCTTGGACTATATGTATTTCTACCGCAGTCTGTCCGTCAGCGGCCGTAGAAAAAACCTGAGATTTAGAAGTTGGTATAGTGGTATTCCTTTCAATAAGCGGCGTAGCGACTCCGCCCAAGGTTTCAATGCCCAAAGTTAAAGGAGTAACATCAAGCAATAGGACGTCTTTTACATCTCCCTGCAAAACACCGGCCTGAACAGCGGCTCCCATAGCAACCACTTCATCAGGGTTAACGCTTAAATTAGGTTCCTTGCCGAAGAACTCTTTAACTTTCTGCTGGACTAACGGCATTCTAGTCATGCCGCCGACCAAGAGAACTTCGTTAATATCGGAAAGATTGAAACCAGAATCAGCTAAAGCCTTCTTACAAGGTTCTATGGTTTTTTCTACCAAATCCATAACCAATGATTCTAATTTAGCTCGGCTCAATTTCATAACCAAGTGCTTAGGACCATTCTGATCAGTAGTAATAAACGGCTGGTTTATTTCGCTTTCCTGAGCGGTCGATAATTCAATCTTGGCCTTTTCCGCTGACTCCTTAATACGTTGCAAGGCTAAAGCATCTTTGGAAAGATCTATTCCCTGGTCTTTCTTAAATTCTTCAATTATCCAAGTGATTATTCGCTGATCAAAATCTTCGCCGCCTAAGTGGGTATCTCCATTAGTTGATTTAACTTCGACGGTATCGGCGGAAATATCCAAAACGGAAACATCAAAAGTACCGCCGCCCAAGTCATAGACAACGATTTTCTGGCCCTGCTTCTTGTCAAAGCCATAAGCCAAAGCCGCGGCTGTCGGCTCGTTCACAATGCGCTTAACATCTAAACCGGCAATAGCTCCGGCATCTTTAGTAGCTTGGCGCTGAGAATCGTTAAAATAAGCCGGAACAGTTATAATTGCTTCACTTATCTTTTCCCCGATTTTTGCTTCCGCGTCAGCTTTTAATTTAGCTAAAACCATGGCCGAAATTTCTTGCGGCGTATATTCCTTATCACCCATAGCCACTTTCACGCCTTCGCCCGATTTAACTATCTTATAAGGTGAAGATTTTAGATCGCGCTGTACTTCTTCTTCGTCGAAACGGCGACCAATCAAGCGCTTGACGGCATAGACGGTATTTTCCGGATTAATAACCGCTTGGCGTTTAGCTGATTGTCCAGCTAAACGTTCGCCATTTTTAGAAATAGCGATAATTGAAGGGGTGGTGCGATTGCCTTCAATGTTTTCAATTATCTTCGGCAAGCCACCTTCCATGATAGCCATGGCGGAATTGGTGGTACCGAGATCGATTCCGAGAATCTTAGACATAAATTTTATAAACTTTAATGATTTTAAAAATATTTTTAATAAACGAAGCTTTAAGCAGTAGAACTATCAGCTTCATTAGCGGCGGCCCGTAAATACGGGCGTCCGAACTAAAGCCGATTATTTCTTTTGTATCTTAATGGTTTTTGGCTTGATTTCCGCAGCCTTAGGCACGCTGATTTTCAAAATACCATCCTGGTTTATCGCTTCCGCCTTTTCGCTTTCAACCTTAGTAGGCAGGGCGATGGCCCGATAAAAAGAGCCGCGACGGATTTCTTTGCGATAATAATTATTCTCATCTATCTCGCTCTTCTTTTCGCTTTCACCCTTAATAGTCAAAACGTTATTTTCAATAGAGATATCCACTTTATCCGGATCGATGCCGCCGAGCTGAACTTCCACGACAACATCATCCTTGTCTTCATACATATCAATAGCCGGAGCAAATCCGTATTGATTACCTCTGACGCTCGGCAACATGGATTCCATAGCCTTTTCCATGTCGTCGAACTCTGAAAATAACGGGGTCCATTTTATTAATGACATAGATTTTTCTTCCTGCCAGACAAATTTAAATATTTTAAATTAAGGCTGGCGCGGAATATATTAATTTATGATTCTTGTTAATTTAAACAGTTTTTTCTGCCGACTGTCCGACAATAACCTTCGCCGCCCTGATAACTTTTCCATTAAGCTTATACCCAGGCATCACTTCTTGTTTAACTATTTCGCCTTGGCCGTCTAAAGCCTCCATGGTCGCGTGGTCAAAAGCTAAGCCGGTTGTTTCTATTTCCTCAACGCCATTAGCAGCAAGAACTTCCTTAAATTGCTTTAACACGTGGCCAACGCCAACTGCCCAAGGATTATTTTTCTCTTCTTCGCCCAAGCCAGCTAAAGAAAGCTTCAAATGGTCATAAACTGGCAATATTTCTTGTAAAAAATTAGCTATAGAAAATTTAACGAAATCAGATTTTTCTTTAGCGGCTTGTTTTAATAGATTGTGATAATCCGCAAGCGCTCTTTTATATTTATCTTCCCAAGAAGATCCTTCATCTGTATTTTCCGCCAACTGATAAGCCGAATCGCCTTCACCCGGGAAAGAGTTTTCATTAATAGCCAAAAGCTTTCCAGAATCGCAAGCCTGCAAAACGAAAAAAGTTTTTTCCTCTCCGTCCAAACTAACTTCCCCTAATAAACGATAATCTTCTCCTTCTGGCTGATGGTAAATACCCGGCTTTATTTCTTTGTTCATAATATTGATTGGAATTTATCTTTCAAATATTTAACGAAACTTAAGTTGCGAGAATAATCCATGCGCAATGGACCGAGGATGCCAAAGACGCCTGTCTGTTGCTTAAAACGATATTTAAGCATAACCGCCCCCAAAAAAACACCGAAAGGATTATCAGAGCCGATAAAGACTTGTTCGCCGTCAGAAAATTTTTCAAAATTATCTACTATTATTTCTTCTAAACGATCAATGGCGCCGGAGACATCGCAGATAGTATCTACTTGTCGAAATTCCGGTTGAGAAAACAAATTAGTCAAACCGGTATAATATAAATCATTCTTATGGAAAGCCCAAAATATCGAAGCGCCAGAAATTTCCGCGATAAGCTTGGCTGTCGCCTTAAAAGAAGCTTCATCAAAGGCAAAGACGCTATCTAGCGATTTTAATTCTGATTCCTTAAGGCTGCGCGGATTTTTTAAGTCCTCAGTTAAAAATTCCTTATAAGCCTTTTCCGTCGGTATGCGGCCGGAAGAGGTATGCGGCTGGAAAATATAACCATCATCTTCTAATTCCATCATTTCATTCCTGACGGTGGCCGGAGAAATGTCTAGTTTATATTTTTCAACAATTAAACCAGAAGAGACCGGCTGAACCGATTTCAAATATTCCTTGATAATAATGGCTAAAAGATTTTTTTTACGCTCAGAAATCATAGTCTTAAGCTTATGGAATGATTATAAACAAAATTAGCACTCAAGTCAATAGAGTGCTAAAAATAAAATAAATTTGTTTTATATAAGAGAAAATCAATCAAAAAGTAATTCCTTTCTTTCCTTTAAAAACTCCTGATACTTCTCTTCGCTGCTAAGGTTTTTAGTCCAAAAACCTAAATTACGGCGATAAAGAAAGGAGTAAAAACGCCACGGGCAGGAATTTATATAACAGTCAGAAATCAAATGGACGACAGCGGCTAGAACAAAACAAAGGGTAGCGAAAAAAAATAACGGGAAAGATTTAAGCCAATAAATAATAATTATTCCCGGCAAGATATACTCCCAACCATGGAAATAAAGACGTGTGCGGCCGCTTTCCAAAAACTGTTTACCTTTAAAAAATCCTTTCAAATCAAAACGTTTGTAAACCAAAAAATATTCTAAGACATGGTCCAAATCAATAAAAAAACCACCCGCTAAAGAAGCCGCGACATTAAGCAATAAATTGCCGCCAAAAAAAGAACCAATAACGCCGACAAATAAAGAAGAGAAAAAATGAATAGACAAATGCCTCGGCAAAGGAATCTTCATAAATAATTAGTTAATTATATTAGAACTGCTAGCAGTCGGCTGATTAGCATTAAAAGAAAAATACCAATTAAGAACGTCTTTGGCTATTGGCACGGCGATAGCACTGCCTTCGACACCTTCTTCGACTAAAACAGCTAAAGCAATCTTGGGTTGATCATAAGGAGCAAAACCAATAAACCAGGCGTGCGGCTCTTTCTTCGTTGACCACTGCGCTGTACCAGTTTTACCGGCGGCCGAGACTGGCAGGATGCTCAAAGAACGAGCGCTACCAGCAGTAACGGTTTCCCTCATGCCCTCTCTAACTATCTTCATCTTATCCTGATCTACTAAATTACTAGCAATAATCTTTGGTTTTATTTCCTTCACCAGAGAATTACCGGAATCAAGCAAACGACTGACTAAATGCGGCTGATACAATGTTCCACCATTGGCTAAAGCGGCGGTATAATTAGCTACCTGCAAAGGCGTAACGATAAGATCTCCTTGTCCAATTGAAAAATGATAAGTATCGCCAATATACCAAGGCTCCCCCTTTATTTCTTGCTTCCATTCGGCCGTTGGAACAAACCCTGAACGTTCTCCAGGAAGATCGACGCCGGTAATTTGTCCTAAACCGAAAAGCTTGGCGTATTTCACTAATCCATCTATGCCCAAACCGCGAAAATCACCGTAACCGCCGCCAATATAATAGAAGAAAGTGTTAACCGACCAGGCAATGGCTTTTCTAACATTGGTCTGGCCGTGTCCGCCAGCTTTCCAGTCCGGAAAAAACCATTCGCCAATCCTAAGACCGCCATTACTTAAAAAACTAGTATTCTCGTTAATCACCCCCTCCTGCAAAGCGCCAGCGGCAAAAACTGGTTTAATCGTCGAACCCGAAGGAAATTCGCCGCTTATCGAGCGATTAAATAAAGGGCGATCAGGATTATTCAGTAAGTCACTATACTCCTCCTGACTAATTCCTTTGGCAAAAAGGTTGTTATTATAAGCTGGCAAACTAACCATGGCCATTATTTCTCCGTTATTAGGATTTATCGCGATAATGCTGGCTCGATGTAAATTAGCTTTTTCTAAATAAGCTTTAGCTACTTCTTCAATTTTTTCTTGCAAAGCGGAATCAATAGATAATTGCAAATTATAGCCGTCGAAAGCCGGCACTTCATTGATGATTTTTTTCTGCCTCCCTAGCGCGTCAACTTCGATATTCTTCTTGCCGGGCAAACCCTTTAACTCTTTTTCCCAGGAATATTCAATTCCCATTTTGCCAATATAATCTATAGTCTGATATTCAGGGCCAAGATTTTCTAAATCAGCTGGCGATATCTTGCCAGTATAACCGAGTATGTGGGATAAACTATCCTCACCTAAAATCAAGGGTGAAGAAGTGGCGAGCGGCGACAGGTATTCCCGTCTAATTTTATTGCTCAAAAAGACGCCGGGCCAATCATGCAATTTAATGGCGATCAACATTGCCTTGTCATAGTCTATGTTATCGGCGACAAATAAAGGTTGATAAGATTCCAGCGAACCCAAACGGATGCCGGAAACCGCCTCTTTTAATTTATAGAAAGATTCTTTGTCACCAATTATCTCCAAAGAGCCTAAACGGCTATTTTCTTTTTCATTCTGTTTTTCACTTCCCTCTCCGTCGCCATCAAGGACTGAACTTATCTCCCGAAAAAGATTATCACGAAGCAATTCATCGCGCGGCAATTCCATCGGCTTCAGGTAAAGCACGAAATTAGCCTTATTTCTAACGAGCGGCTTCATATCGTTCGTATAGATTATTCCCCTTTGCGCTTCTATGATTTCCGCTCTTAAGCGATTATCTTCCGACAAAGAAAGATAATAATCGTGCTTTATGATTTGCAGCCAAAAAACCCTGAACAAAACCAGAGTAATAAAGAAAATAAAAATAGCAGACAAAGGCCTTAAACGCCGAAAATCGAAGGAACGGCTGACAATCTCTTTTTGGCCGGGATCCGACAAAAAAGAGCTCTCCGTCCAATCGGCATAATAAAAAGAATCTTTCAGGCCGCGAAAATCATATTTTCCTTCCTGGACCAAAAAAGGATCTTCGCGCCGCTCATTTAAAGATTCAATCCGCTGTTTTTTTCTAGAAATCTTAAAAAAATCCCGTTTCATATCTTCTTTAATCTTAATCTTTATCCCCCGTAAAATCAAGGCAAAGTGCTATTTTTGGCTATTTATATTTTATTTATCTCAAGCGATTTATAATTAAGAAAGCTGGCCGACAATTTGTCTAAAAAAACTTTAAAAGATAAAATAATAAAAAAGGTATGAGAATTTTATTAATCGAAGATGATAAGGATATCTCCCGCTCGTTATCCTTAGCTTTAAAAAATGAAGGGTATGCCGTTGATTCGGCGGAAGACGGCGAACGCGGCTATTTCTTAGCCGGCACCAACGATTATGATTTGCTGATTGTCGATTATAATCTGCCAAAAATGAACGGCCGGCAGATAATAGAAACCCTTAGAAAAGAAAAAGAACTTCTGCCGATATTAATGATCAGCGTAAAAAGCGAAATTAGCGACAAATTGGATATCTTTTCTTCCGGCGCCGACGATTATCTCACCAAACCATTCGCCCTTTCCGAATTGTTAGCCAGAATAAGAGCGATTATGCGCCGCCCCTTAACTTGGCAAGAAGATTTAATTTCTATTGGCAACATCAGTCTTGATTCTAAAAGATTTTCTTTGAAAAAATCCGGCAAAGAAATAAAGTTGTCCTCCAAAGAATTCTCTCTTTTGGAATTTCTGATGCGTAATCGCGGCCGCGTAGTTTCTCGCTCAGAAATAATGGAAAAAGTCTGGGATGAGAACGCCGATCCCTTTTCTAACACCATAGAAGTCCACATCAATAATCTCAGGCGCAAACTAGATGATAACAAAAAGAAATTGATTAGCACTTTTCCTAATCGCGGCTATCGTCTGAATGATTAAAAATTTAAACCCTCTTTAAGCACCGCCTGTTAAGATTACAAACAGCGGATTATTTTTTAAAAAAATAAGCTTAAAGGTCGACGCTAAAAACCAAAAAAAGACAAAACTATGAAAAGCGGCAAGACGGATAATTTTAAAAATCGGGCAGAGAAAAATTCCAACAAGAAAAAACCATCTATGGCAGAGCCGAATCCCGGCACCCCTTGGCGCGATTAATCGCGCCACAAAAAGCTTCCGTTATTTGCGGAGGCTTTTTGTTTTTGTTTTTTAAACTTAAAAAAATGAAAAGAATCATAAACAAATTAATAAGCAGCCACGATCACCAAAATAAACCCTCGGTAAGAGGACTTATCCTTAATATCTTGTTATTATTCTCTTTAATAACCTTCTTTATAATAAATCTTATCCGCTTAGGTGATTTTTTCTTACATCCTCAAACTAAGGGATTGCCGTTCTGGGTGACGGCTGGCATGTTAGTGCTTTTTATTGTTCTTTATTTATTATCAAAAAGGGGTTTTATCAAAACAGCTGCCTCCGTCTTCCTTAGTCTTTACTCCATACCACCCCTTTATTGTCTTTTATTCTGGGGCAGCGATTTACCGGCTGCCCTACTAATGGCGGTTTTAGGAATCATTGTTGCCGGAGTCCTTTTCGGTGAGACAGCCGTATTATTTGGAGCTCTTTTCTTAACAATTTTCCTGATAAGCGTAACAAAAATGCAGGCCGATAATCTTTTACCAGTCCATGATTATTGGCGGCTAGAAAAAGCCGAAACCGCCGACGCTATCGTTTATTCCGCCTTATTCTTGATTATTGCTATTATTGCGTGGCTTTTCTGCTTCAATACCAAGCGCGCCTTAGAAAGAGCTAGAAACAGTGAAGAAGCTCTAAAAAAGGAAAGGGACAACCTAGAAATAAAAGTACAAGAAAGAACCGCCCAATTAAGGCGTGCGGAAAGCGAAAAAATCAGCCAATTATATCGCCTGGCTGAATTTGGCCGCCTGTCTTCTGGGATTTTTCACGACCTAGTTAATCCTCTAACCGCCATTTCCCTAAATCTTGGCTTGGTTGAAGAAAATAATCAACGAAATATTGCTAACGCCAAGTCTTGTTTAGCCCAGGCCATGTCGGCCACCAAAAAAATTGAGGGGATGGTTTCTAGCATTAAAAAACAATTACAAAAAGAAGGCGAAGAAAGACCGCTGCAACTAAAGGAAGAGGTCGAAGAAGTGACTAAAATACTTACCTATAAAGCCAGAAAATCCTCGGTGGATTTAACGGTAAAAGGCGATGACAAATTAACAGTAAACGGTGATCCCGTGAAATTCAGCCAAATAATCCTTAATCTTATAGCCAACGCCATTGATGCTTGCGAAGAAAAAAGTTGCGAAAAATCTCACTTGGTTACGGTCGATCTTTCTCAAGAAAATAATTTTGCCAAAATAACGGTTAGCGACAACGGCTGTGGCATCAGTCAAGAAAATATTTCTAAAATATTCGAACCTTTCTTTAGCACTAAGAAAAAATCTGGCCGCGGACTAGGTATCGGTCTTTCCTCAACCAAAGATTTGATTGAAAAATATTTCCATGGACACATAGAGGTTTTCACCCAAGAAAATTACGGCTCCCGCTTCACTGTTTATTTGCCATTCAATTATGAACAAAAAACATCCTAAGGCTTATTATTGGCCGCAGTGGTTTTACGATTCTCTTGGAAAAAATAGTAAAACTGATTTAAAACAAATAATCGAATTAAAAAAAGCTAATGAAAATATCTGGGAAGCTTTAAATATTTATGATGATATAGTGGACGGCGATAGCGGTCCAGAAAGTTTAATGGAGGCTAATCATTATTATCGGGCTTATCTATCTTTTTATTATTCCCTTAATTTACAAAGTAATTTTTATCAATCGTTTGAAAGCCTGCAAAGTGAATATGAAAAAACTGATTATCTGGAAAAACTTGAAACGGAAAAAACATTATTAAACTTAAACAATCAATTACTGGCCCAAAGATTATCCAAAAAATCACTGCCGCTACTAACCTTCCTTCCAGCTGTATGTCTGCTCTCTGGATATGCCTGGCCAAAAGCCTTGGAGGCGATAAAGCTAGGCCGCCATCTTTTAGCTAGCAAGCAATTAGCTGACGATATTTATGATTTAGACGAAGACGCCGCGGCAAGACGGACAACTTTGGCGACCGCGATAGCTAATAGCAAAAAAGATGTTCTTGATAAAAAAAATATTTACCAAGAATTAGCCGATCGGCTAAATAGCCTTATATCCGATACCAAAAAATTAGCCTCTAATTTCGGCCTGCAAACTGACTGCCCGCTGCTAAAAGGCATAATCGGACCGCTTGAAGAAAACGCGATGATAAAAATAAAACCATAACAAAAAGCTATGGTTTTATTTTTTATAGCTGCGAGACCTGGATTCGAACCAGGATAAACGGCTTCAAAGGCCGCTGTCCTACCGTTAGACGATCTCGCAATCTCTATATGGATATTATTAGATGCTTGGCCGCTTGTCAAATTAAACCCTGGCGTATTTATGCACGGCCAAAAGACTAGCTAAAGTATTGATGGCCATAACCGCCAATAATTGGCCGCCAAAAACCTGCCAAAAATTATCAACGAAGTATGACAAAAGATTAATATTATAACCCATGAAAAAGGTTTCCAGATAAGGTTGGAGGACTGTCAAAAATGGGTAAAAAACCGAAATCATTATCATGACGCTGAGCAAAGAATAAACAAAAGCGGAAAAAACATAAGGAGTGTAAATAAAGAAATTCGAAGCCCCCACCAGACGCATTATTTCTATTTCTTGACGATGAGTGTAAATGGCAACTCGAATGGCATTATAAACAACCAACATACTGGTCAAGATAAAAATAGAAATGACAAATAAACCGATTTCATTAACCCGCTTGCTTATAGCGCTGATCTTCTCCAAAATCAAAGAATTGTCAGAAAAATCCCGGGATTCGATAATTGGATTATCTATCGCCCGCAATTCATTAATCAATAAATCAGCTTCATCAAAATTATTAGGAATAATAGTCAGACTGGGCGATAGAGGATTGCGTCCCAATTCCTTCAAAGCCGAAAGAATGGCAGGATTATCCTGATACTTACGGCGAAAGGTCTCAATAGCGCTTTGCTTGGAAATATAAGTAACATTCTTAACTTTTTCCGAGGCAGCTATCTTCTCCTTTAATTCCAGTATTTCCTTATCCGAAGCTTCCGCCTTCAAATAAAGACTAATGTCTATCTTCTCTTTAACCGCCTCAACAGCCCCATCGCTAATCAACCTTAAAGTGGCTAGGGTGTTTATAGAAAAAAGCGCCAGCAACAAGATGGTTAAGGTGACTATAGTCAGCCAGACATTCCTAACTATATCCTGGAAACTAAATTTTATTATCCTAAAGAATGAAAGCATAGTTTTAAAGAAGATATTTTCCGTGCTCTTGGTCGCTTATTATCTGTCCGTGATCCATGGTCACCACTCTTTTGTTCAGATGATTAACGATTTCTTTATTATGGGTAACCAAAATAACTGTGGTTCCGAAACGATTTATTCTCTGAAGTA
The DNA here is from genome assembly GCA_964408785.1 of uncultured Gammaproteobacteria bacterium. Taxonomy (GTDB): domain Bacteria; phylum Patescibacteriota; class Patescibacteriia; order Patescibacteriales; family UBA12465; genus UBA12465. The sequence continues at coordinate 11,030 of CAYPAS010000003.1, forward strand.
AATTTATAATCTCATTAGCGTTTATCGCATCAAGATTGCCAGTCGGCTCATCGGCTAAAAGTAGTTTTGGCTGATGGACCAAAGCTCTAGCAATAGCCGCCCGCTGTTTTTCTCCACCCGAAACTTCATTTGGATAACGATCACCTTTGTCATCAAGACCAACTATCTTTAAAACACTAGGAACTATCTTTTTTATCTTAGCCGAACTACCACCGGAGACTTCCAAAGCAAAAGAAGTGTTTTCATACAAGGTTTTCTTCGGCAAAAGCTTAAAATCTTGAAAAATAACCCCCATCTGCCGGCGTAAATACGGAACTTCTCTTTTGCTTATCCTGGTTATATCCCAATCACCGACTATCACTTTTCCTTCATCCGCCCTTTCTTCGCCGGTTATAAGACGCACTAAAGAAGTCTTGCCGGCGCCCGATTGGCCGACAATAATCACAAACTCGCCTGGTTTCACTTCTAAATTAACGTGTTTTAAAACTTTATTGCGTCCGCCGTAAGTTTTAGAAACATTCTCGAGCTTTATCATAATTTGATTTTATTTCTCAAGGAGTAAAAGAGCGTACTTCAATAATTTTTGATTATCAGAATAACTTTCTTCCCGGCTAGACGCCCCCAAAGTAACTACTAATATATTTTTATCACCGCTCTTAGACAAAGTTGCTAAACAATAACCCGCTTCATCAAGATAACCAGTCTTAGAAACGATAATCTGGCTACCGTCAACTTTCAAAAGCTGGTTAGTATTAGAAACGGTAATCTGCCGGCCGGCTTTAGTCTTGAATGAATATCTAGCGGTGGAGCTGATTTTTTTTATCAAATCGTCACCGGCAATCTTATTCATTATTATAGCATAATCCGCCGCTGAACTCACGTTTTCCGGAGACAAACCGGTCGGTTCAACAAATTTAGTATTAACCGCACCATAAGAAATAGCCAAAGAATTCATCTTATTAATAAATTCCTGACGACTCAAACCGCTAGCCCTGACCAAAGTTTCGACGGTATTATTTGCTGAGCCCACCAAGGAGGCATAAAGATAATCTTGGAGCTTAAGCATTTCTCCGGCGGTCAAACGCAGGCGCGCTTCCTCCCCGGCTCGGCAATATTTGTGGTTATAATCACTATCTTGATCTTGATAAGCAAAATATCTATTGAGGTCGGGCTTGGTTTCCAAAAAAACCTTAGCCGCCAAAAGCTTGGTCAAACTAGCCAAAGGCCTAGTAGCGTCAGCAGATTTTCCCCACAGCAAATCATCTTGCCCCTGGATTAATATAGAAGCGGCAACCGATTTTATTTCCGGCTCTTTTCCTGGAAGCAATATTTCTTCTTTATTTACAAAATCACCCCTTATCAATTCTATCCTGACCGGAATTATGCCCGCCCCCAGAGAAGCAATTTTCTTAAAAGCCTCCGCGTCTAAATCGACTACCCGATCTGGATGCTTATCTCTTTCTGGTCCGAAATCATTAATAACGACGTCGACAGATTTCCCGTTATCAAGATTGTAGACGCGAAGTACTGAACCTTTGGTAAAATCTGGGGAAGCGGCAAAAAGTCCGCCTTTGTAGCGGTACCATGAAGCCTGCCCCCTGAAAATGACACCAGGTTTGGAAATCAAAGCTAGACGGCCAGAAACTGCCTTTAGCGAAAAATCTATCCGGCCATTCTTTTCATCATCCTTAAAATTCAACGGCCGCCAAACAGCGGAGAGTTCATCAAAAACAAAAAGTTTCTTTAAGTCATTATTTCCTTTCTGATAGTAAATACTTCCAGTTAAAATATAGCTCGGGTCATACAATCCTTCAGTTTCAAAAGAATAATCAACCACTAGAGCCGCCTGCCAATCTTTAGGAAGTTTGGCATCTTCCGTGCTTGTAGCTAAACGCAAAGAAGCGGGCGCGGTAAAAGCCTGTTGATCATATTTTATTTCCAAAGAAGCGGCGGAAGTTTTTTGAACCAAAAAAAACAAAAATATTCCTGATAAAATAATACTGGATTTCCATTTTTTACTTATCATAAGCAATAATTGACTTGAAGGCTTTTTTAAGCCTATAATTGTTTATAAATTTGCGGGTGTCGTATAATGGTTATTACGTCAGCTTCCCAAGCTGAAGAAGGCGGTCCGATTCCGCTCACCCGCTCAAGAAGCCGAGATAGCTCAGCTGGTAGAGCAACGCACTCGTAACGCGTAGGTCAGGGGTCCGAATCCCCTTCTCGGCTCAGAAATTAACGTCCAAAAAAATAACGCCACCATTTAGACAGGTTACTGGCCTTGGTTTCCATGTCCAGCGTCTGTTGGGTAGTGTTATTTTTTTTATTTTCAATAATAACCACAGCTTCTCCCGGTTTCTTGAGATTAAGATTGAGCCGCGCCTGATCTTCTAGCGACTGGTCTGACTGTAAATAATTAATAAGCTGCTGCAATTCCTGATTGCGCCCTTCATATTCGCTTATTTGCTCTTGTACTTCGGCGATTTCCCTTTCCACTAAACGGCGCTGGTTATAAGTCTTAAGTACTGGAAAAAAAACAGCAAGCAGAATAAACAAAGCCACCAAAGAAAAAAATCTTTGGCTACTTATAAAATCCAATATGCCGCTACGTTTTTCTCTAGGCAAGGAAGCGGTTTTTAAATGCTTATCTTGGTATTTACTCATCGCCATCATTATAACATAAATGGCGGCTACCTTAAAATAAGCTAATGGTTAGCGGGACTTGGGCGTCACCCAATACCCCATGTATTTACCTCGCATTAATCTTATCTGCGCCTCTAAGCAAGGTATGGAACCGAAAAAAATTATAGTTACTGGAACTGCTATCCATTCCGCCGTCATCCAAACCTTTTTCCAGCGCCCATAACGTTCTGGCTTGGGTGGTAAAAGCAAAGCGGAAATAACAGCAGACAAAACCAAACCAATCATAGCAATATTCATAAGCGTTTCCGTAACCGAAGGCAGGTTTCCTGAGAGAACTGTGGAGTTAAAACGATCGCCGCCCAAAAGCATTGGCAACCAACCGATAATTGCGATAATCAAGGCCGTTGTCGCCCAAGCATGAAAACCATAAACTTGAATTAAGATATGTTCTGATATTTTACGGCGGTCAAAATCGGGGTTGTTCCATCTTTTGTAAGCATTGAAAACTAAATAAGGAATATTTTCCCCTCCCCAAGCCCAACGGCGCTGTTGTTTATACAAGCTTTTTGCCGTACTCCAGAAACCGCGATCATAAGTGGCATCCATTGAAACGGAAAAGTGGATAGGCTCAACGCGATAATGACCATTATAATGCATCAAGCAATGCCAAAATATTCGAGAATCTTCAGAAACATTAGTGGTTGACCAAAAACCTATTTCCGATAAAGCCTTCCAGGTCATCGAATGGGAAGAATAAGTAACCAAACTTTCCCGTCTCACCTGCATAATCATCTGCCAGAAGGTGTTAGAAGAAGCGCAAACACGAGAAAAGAAAGGAGCATTCCAAATATTATTATGATAAACCGGTACCGGCTGATAGCTAGCACGGTAAGGATCATCGACGGTTAAAAAAGTATAGCTCAAAGCATAAAAATAACCAGGATGAACGATGGTATCTATATCAAAGACGCTCACTAAAATCATTTCCTGGTCTAAAGATTCTTTTTCAACTATCTGCTCTTTAATTATCTTTGCCGACCAGGCCTGATTAGCACCCTTTCCCTTTAGCTCTCCCGGCAAAGCATCGGGATGGAAAGTAATGATAAAACGACCGAAACTTTTAGAAAATTCTTTTTCCATAACCGCCGCCTTCTCTTTCGCCTCCGCCCCAGCTCTTTCTTCCATGGCTAAAGCGACAATCATTCTTTCAGTAGGAAAACCATCATTAATCAAAGAATTCAGAGCTGTGCGCAAAATATCTTCATCTTCGTTATAATTAGGTAATATCACTAATTGCCAAAGATTTTGCCAGGAAACGCCGCGACGACAAAGACTATTTTCTCCGGCAGAGGCTAATTCCTTGCTGTCGCCAGCCGCCAAATCATGGCATTTTTTCTGCCAATCAGTATTCAAGCCGGTTTTTAGACTATAATAAGAAGTTACCAAGAAAATCGCCATATAAATAACCAAAAGCAACCAATAAACATCGAAGGCGATTATAAAATACGCTACCCAAATTGGCTTAAAATAAGAAAAAATAACCAGAATAATCAGGGTTGCTAAAGAGAAAAAACCCGGAAATATCTCTAAATATCGATAAATCCGGTAATCTCGGCCGCTTAAACTACTGGCCTTGCCAATCTTTAAATAATCTTCTTGTTTTTCCATATTATAACGCTTTCCTTCTTTTTAACTCAAAAAAGCAGTCAGCGCAAGCCTTGACATCAAACAAAGCATCGTGGGCTTCAGCAAAAGTCTTGGCAAAAAGACAAGTATAAAGCTCTGTCAAATTTGGCCATTTATAAGCACCGCGCCCATTAGATATCCGACAATAATTAACACTACTCTTCATCGTGCATATTTTTTCCGCTGCAATAAGATCATTTTCCAAACCCAAACGCAGCAATTCTGAACCGATAATTTTCAAATCAAAATCTATATTATGGGCCACGATAAAAGAAGCGCTACGGACATCCTCCAAAAAACGAATTAAAGACTCTTTTAAATCTATCCCCTCAGCTAAAGCTTTTTCGTGAGAAATGCGATGAATTTTTGTTGATTCCGGAGGAACCACAAAACCGTCTGGTTTTATTATGTGGCTATAGCTCTCCCAAAGATTTCCTTCGGTATCATAAATACACCAAGCTATCTGAACTATACGCGGCCAATTAGAAAAATCATCAAGGGGAGCTTGATAATTTTTTGGCAGGCCAGTCGTTTCTGTATCAAAAAATAAATACATAATCAATTTTCGTTAAAACTAATATCTTCGCCCTCGGGTAATTCCATTTCTTGAGAAGATGACAAGAAATTAGCAGATGGACCGTTTTCTGGCATCACCGGAGATTTCACCAGCTTCTCTTCTTTTAATTCTCGCCCCCTAAAATCACGCGGCGCTAAATTATTAAGATCACTTAAAGACAAGCTTTTAACTGGCGTGTCATCGGCTAAAAGCCGGCGCTTTTCTTCCTCCTTGGCGGCTAAACGCGAACTGAGCTCCTTCTTTTTTTCCTCCTTTTTCTTCGTCAAACATTCTCGACAATAAACAGGGCGCACGCCATCCGGCTCAAAAATCGTGGAAGTTTCTTGTCCGCAAGACGAACAAACAGCCCGGAAAAGATTTTGATTTTTTTTATTAATCAACTGAGGCTTCTTAACAATGGTCTCTGCGACTTGTTTTTGGCTAGCCGCTTCCTTGTAAGCCGGCTTTATCTCCTCATCGGCATATTTTATTTTCTTTGGCGCCTCTTCTCTTGCAGTCAAAGGCAAATTTTCTGGTACAATTTGCCGATCTTCCGGATATTTTCGCTCTTTCTTATTAACAGTGATATCTGCCCGACGATTATCATTACCGCCTTTTCCTTGCCCTTCTTGGGATTCCTCATAGCTTTCATGCCAGCGCATGATTTTCTCTTCCACTGATTCGCGGTCGGAAGCGTATTTTTCGCGCGAATAAGCTATTACTTTCTCGGTATTGTTTGTTTTATCTTCCTGGCGCATCGGCGGCAAACCAGCGGCGGAAAATGGCGACGAAGCGACACCGTCAATCATTAATTTTAAATACATCTCATACTTAGGCAAATTCACCAAATCTTCCTCAGTAAAAGTCGGGGAAAATTCTTTTACCAACTCTTCCGCGTCGGCGGCGCCAACTCGGAAAACCACCATAGTTCCGACATTACCAAAAATAGCCGGTTTCACTTTTTCATTTAACTGCTCTATGTATTGATGCGCCAAAATAAGATTAAGCCGATATTTACGGGCTTCAGAGAGAATGTTAGCGAAACTGTCAGTAGAGAAATTTTGAAATTCATCAATATAAAGATAAAAATCGCGGCGATCTTTCTCTGGAACATCAACACGACTCATCGCCGCTAACTGAATCTTAGTAATCATCATCGCCCCCAAAAGAGCCGAATTATCTTCGCCAATTCTTCCCTTTGAAAGATTCATGATAAGTATCTTGCCGCTATCCATTATTTCTCTAATATCGATAGCTGATTTGACTTGGCCGATAATATTTCTCATAAGAGAGCTGGAGAGGAATTGCCCGACCTTGTTCTGGATAGGCGAAACCGCTTCAGCGGCAAATTTATCGGCATAACCGGAAAATTCTTTCTCCCAGAAAGCTTTAACGACGGGATCTTTGATATTAGCCACGACACGTTTACGATAATTCTTATCGGAAAGCATGCGGACTACACCCAAAAGCGTTGATCCGGGAAAATCTAAAATAGCTAAAATAGCGTTACGCAAAATATATTCCAAACGAGGCCCCCAGGAATCAGCCCAAAGTTTTTGGAAAACGCCTATTAAACCAGAGGCGACCAAATGGCGCAAATGCGGTTCAACCTGTTCGACGACGTTAAAAGCAATCGGATAATTTATATCCGAGGGGTTAAAATAAACGACGTCGTTTATCCTTTCGCTAGGAATATATTCAATGACCTTTTCCGCTAAATCTCCGTGAGGATCAACAATAGCTACCCCGTGGCCAGCGCGGATATCATCGATTATCATGTTTTCCAAAATAGTCGACTTGCCCATACCGGTCTTTCCGATAAGGTACATATGGCGCCGGCGATCGTCAGCTTTTATGCCAAAACGCTTAAATTCATTGCGATATGTAGTTTGCGCGAAAACCGCTATATCTTTCATAAATAATAAAAATTACCAGATAGCCTTAAAAGACTGGTATGACTGCATTGCATCTTTTATTAAAGGCGGCAAGTAGATAATACTTAAAATAATAGGAATGGCAATGATTAAAAAACGAATCAGGCTCCAGGTCTTTTGCCAACGAATATAACGGCGTATAGCGCCGATAGACTGTAGTATTTCTTCGTTCTTAGCCAAGCATTCTTTGAGTAGCTCTTCTAAACGGTCTTGGCTACTACTTTGATTATTAAAATCGTTTTCCGCCAATGTCATCTCGTCTTTTTTCTCTTCCATATTTTATTAATCTCTAAGCTGGCAAGATGCAACGTATTTTTTGCCTATCTCGGAGAATTTAAGCATTTCTTTTTGTGTGTAAGCAGCCCTTCCTTCATAAGCCCCATCAACCAAGGCCGTATCTGATTTGAATTTTTGAAGATACCAAGCCATAGCCCCAGCCAGACTTCTGCCCATCTCCTCAAAATCGTCCGCCGCCAACAAGCCCGGAACTACGGTAGTCCGGAATTCATGCGGCAAATTACTTTCTTTTATAATTTTAACACTTTTTTCCAACTTAGAGAAATCCAAATCAACATTAACCACTTCTTTGTAGCGGGAAAATGGCGCCTTTATATCCATAGCAATGTAATCCAAGAATTTTTCAGAAATAAGCTTTTCCAACATTTCCGGATTAGTGCCGTTAGTATCTAACTTTATCTTGTATCCTATATCTTTAATTCGCCTAATAAATTCCGGCAAATCCTGATGCAAAGTCGGTTCACCGCCACTAATTACTACACCATCCAAGCGTCCGAATCTTTCTTCCAAAAAAAGAAAAAGATCTTCGAGACCTAAACCTCTCTGATCTTTTTCTTTTTTATTTTTTCCGTCCGTACCCTCATCGGGCCAGACAAGCATAGGGTTGTAGCAGTAGTGGCAACGAAAATTACAACTTTTTGTGAAGATTATAGCTGACAGGCATCCGGGAAAATCAATCAAGGTCAGCTTCTCCAAGCCACCAACAATCATAATCAAGCGCAAACCTTAAAAGTTTTTCTATCCTTATACTCCGAAGCTTTTCCAGGATTATAGTTTTTAACTGGCGTTAACCAGCCGACAACGCGGCTGTAAACGATACATTCCTGTCTTTGGGTTTGTATTGGACTCATATTCGCTTGAGATCAGCTAAGAGAAATCTCTCTTAACTAATCATATTATAAATTATAAATATATAAATTACAAATAAGCCGTATACTAGCTAAGCTTCGCTGATATTATCAGCACCCTGTTTATCATTATATCCCAGTTCTTCATCGCATTTTGGACAATATTTATGTTCGCCTGGAATGTAGCCATGTTTCGGACAGATAGAAAACGTCGGGGTAATGGTAAAATATGGCAAACGATAATTTTCCACAATCTTCTTAACTAATTTTTTGGCCACATCTCCATCCGGCAAACGTTCTCCCAGATAACCATGCAAGACAGTGCCACCAGTATATTTAGTCTGCAGACTATCCTGTAAATCCAGGGCGGAAAATATATCATCAGTGAAATTAACGTGGAGATGAGAAGAATTAGTATAATAAGGATTGACCCCGTCATTCTTTACTGATTCTAAATTAGCGCAAATTATTCCTGGATAAAGCTGTTGATCTTTTTTGGCAAAACGATAAGTGCAACCCTCGCCCGGAGTCGCCTCTAAATTATAAAGATTGTTGGTTTCATTCTGGAAATCCATCAATTTTTCCCTCATGAAATCTAGTATTTCTCCGGCAAAAGCCTGTCCTTCAGGACTAGAAATATCTTTACCCATCAAATTCAAACAAGCTTCATTCATACCATTTATACCAATGGTAGAAAAATGATTCTGCCAGTAAGTTCCAAATCTTTCCTTGATGTTATCCAGATAAAACATTGAATAAGGGTAAAGGCGATCTTCAGAAAATTTCTCAACTATTTTGCGCTTTATTTCTAAACTTTCTTTAGAAACTTCCATCAAATTAATAACCCTCTCCTTAAATTCCTCCTTACTTCGCGACAAATAACCGATACGAGCCAAATTAATGGTAACCACGCCAATGGAGCCCGTTAAGGGATTAGCCCCGAAAAGACCGCCGCCACGCTTGCGTAATTCCCGATTGTCTAAGCGCAAACGGCAGCACATAGACCTGGCATCATCGCGATTCATATCAGAATTAACGAAATTAGAAAAATACGGGATGCCATATTTGGCTGTCATTTCCCAAACATTGTCCAGCGATTTTCTATCCCAATCGAAATCCTTATCGATATTGTAAGTAGGAATAGGAAAACCAAAAACCCGGCCAGTCGAATCACCTTCCAACATCACCTCGGCAAAAGCGGCATTAAACATGTCCATTTCCTTTTGGAAATCCTTATATTTTTCTGACTTAATCTGGCCGCCGATAATAATATTCTCTTCACCGATAAGTGGCGACGGCGTGACATCCAAAGTAACGTTAGTAAAAGGCGTTTGAAAACCCACTCTAGTCGGAACATTAACATTAAACATGAACTCTTGCAGGCCTTGTTTAACCTCGTTATACCCTAAATTGTCATAGCGGATGAATGGTGCTAAATAAGTATCAAAGTTGGCAAAAGCTTGGGCGCCAGCCGCCTCACCTTGCATGGTATAAAAGAAATTAACTATCTGCCCGAGGGCGCTGCGAAAATGTTTAGGCGGTTTACTTTGCACTTTTTCGTTAACCCCCCTAAAACCGCGGATTAAAAGGTCTTTTAAATCCCAGCCGCAACAATATGGCGCTAAGAGCCCTAAATCATGAATGTGAATATCACCATTAATGTGTGCTTCTCTTATATTTTCTGGATAAAGCTTATTTAGCCAATAACGCGCTGAGATAGAGGAGGCAATGTAATTATTGAGGCCCTGAACAGAAAAGCTCATGTTGCTATTTTCTTTCAAACGCCAATCAGCCCGCCCCAAATAATCTTCCATTAGCTTATCATCAGCCGTCTGGGTGTTTATATCCCGCAACTGGCGATGTTGGTCGCGATAAAGGATAAAAGCTTTAGCAATTTTTATTAATTTATTTTCAATCAAAACTTCTTCAACCAAATCTTGAATATCTTCCACAGAAGGAATACTGCTTTTGTGAAATTTCTTATTGAGCTGAAGAACCACCTGATCAGCTAATTTCTTAGAAAGATGATGATTATCCACCCCGATAGACAAAGCGGCTTTATAAATAGCCTGGACTATCTTATCATGGTCAAAATCGACGATTTCTCCCGATCTTTTAATAATCTTGCTGATAACCTCTGGCATATTATTTCTTCTTTTCTTTTATTAATTTATTTAACTCTTTTTGAAACTCGTTAGCATCTTTAAATGATTCATAAACCGAGGCGTAACGGATATAGGCTACTTGGTCGACTTTTTTAAGGTTTTTCATGACTATCTGACCGACCTGCCTAGAAGTGATTTCCGGCTTCTTCAGCCTCTGGATATCCCGCTCAATGGAATTGATCAATTTTCGAAATTGGTCTTCAGTTATCGGTCTTTTTTCACAAGAGCGCTTCAAGCCGTTAACCATTTTTTCCCGGTTATATGCTTCACGACGTCCATCCCGCTTAACAATCATAAGTTCGAGTAATTCGATTTCCTCATAAGTTGAAAAACGAAAGGAGCATTTAAGACATTCCCGACGGCGCCTGATAGACAAACCATCGGGAGCGACGCGAGAATCAATGACCTTGGTATCCGGAAAATAACAGATCGGACATTTCATATATCACTATATTTTGTGTATATTTGTAAATATCTACCACTAAATGTTGTATATCTATAGTTTAGCAAAATTTACCATAGCAAACAATCTTCTAAAACTGGCAAAATTTTTTATTTATCCACAAACAGAAAATCATTTATTCGGCAAACGATAAAAATGAAAAACAAAAAACGGGCAAAAAGCCCGTTTTTTTATTTTTTCTATTTTTTTTGCTACATCATCTTCTTCCTGATAAATGCTGGATGTTGAGCTATTACCTCAAAAGATTAGAACCGACGACCCGCCAAACAATTGATTTGCTCTTATTTTTCAATTTTCTTTTTTAATTTTACCATACCGGTTGGATTTGGCAAGAGCTAAATCTATATCATCTTCTACCGAAGTACATCCTTCAATGTCCAAAATCTATTACTTCCTCTATCAATCAAAATATCAATCAATTTCTCAACTTTCTGTCTATAACCATCTACCTTGCAAATCACGGCCAGCACAACTTTTATTTGATCCACGTGCAAACCCCACGGATCGCGCAATGGATTTAAATCGTCATTAGCTCCGAGCAAATAAATTCTGATAATTGTTAAAACAATCTCAGGATCTATCTCGGCAAATTTTAACAACCTGCCCATCAAGCCATATTCCCATTCAATATCGCCGTTGGATATTTCCAGAGTTTTTGAAATCCGCTCAAGCACTGCTTTATCATCCAGAACTTCTTTATTAGGATTTACCCAGTAGCCGAAAGCTGATAATATCTTTGGATCCAAGACATTCTCCAGTGCCCAATCCCAAAATTTGATAAGCTTCTTTTTATCAACATTATTCTTCTTAAGCCACTCGTCGCCAGCATCTCCGCGAGTCAAACAACTGCGGCCAATAAAGGAGATGAATTCGTGATGGCGCTTTTGATTGGCCGTTTTCCAAAATAATTCAAACAACGGGTCACCAATCTGCAAATTTAGATGCGCAAAGGCCAAAGCGATATGTACCGCCAAGGCTTCGTCTAAATCCTTGAAATATTTTCGATCAGTATAATTGGCGCTATTCTGTTTTATTGCGAATTTGTAATATTCTCCCAAAACATCAAATAATTGGCTATAGAGCGTATTTGACAAATACCCTTCCCATACTGCCAGATATGCGTCTTTAGATTCCAAACTATCCTTGGAAAATATGCTTGGTAATAATTTTTTAATATAATCCTTATCACGGAAATAAAATGTAGCCAAATAGTGGCCAACTAAAAACCTGACCGCCAGTGAACTGTCTTTCAAGACATCTTCAAATAAATGTTTTGTTTCCGTCTCAAGCTTGTCGCCGTCATTCTGTGCAAATACTACCAAAGTCTCAAAAGCGCGGCCACGAACTGAATTAATAGCGATAGAAAACAAGTCGCTACCCTTTTCGCGTTCGTCCTTGTCGGCCGGACTGGATTTTATACCCAAGAAGTATTTGATTAAAACTAAAATTTCTGGTCTTTTTTCTTTTTGCAATTGTTTGCCAAACTCGCTATGGCTCAAAAGCTGCAAAAGCACATCGACCGACACTTTGTGCACGGCAATCCAATCGGCTAACCAAGCACCATCAATCTTTTCCGGCTCAAATGGCTTAGTCGAACCAGCGTCAGTTACAAGCTGAAAAAATGATAAAACTTTTTCTGCCTGACCAATGTTAAAAGCAACCTTATTACTCAACAATTCTTCAATGCCGCGCAATAACGAGTAAACATAATAAGCAGAAATCAAACCAGGCTCAAAAAACTCGTTTAATTTTTCCAAATACTTATCCGTTCTTTTCTTTATATCTTCTTTCAAGGCATCACCCAAGCCTTCCGGTCCCCTGGGACTGAATATGTCATCATGCTGAAATTTTTTATTTAGTTCTTCCGGCCGGTATTCATTCTTTAGTCTTTTAACTATCTCATCAACTTCCAAGCTGCCAATATCATCAGGCGCGCGATGGCTGACTGAGCCGCTTCTCACTCCAGAAAAAACCGGCTCCGGTACATATTCCGCATCACACTTGCTGCCGAATTTTTCCTCGCATTGCTGCTGCTCGGCTCCAGTCAAACTTTCACAAATACTTGATAAAATTTCCCAGCCATTGCGTTTGTGCCAAGCCTGATCCGGATGTTTTTCGGCAAGCTTGGAAAAATATTCCAAAACTTTCTTTACGTAATCACTTCCATAGTCTACAGGAAAAGCAACCTGCAAAGCTTTCTTGTATTCAGCTCCACTGATTATTTCGTAATAATTTTCAGGATTATCAAACAATTTATAAAATGCATCCTTCAACTCATCCTTAAATACTACCGGACATTGTGCCATGACAAATAAGCGCAAGCGCCAAGTCGAACGGCACAGACCGATATTTTCGATATGCTTATAAATTTCCTGCGACTTTTTTGCGTCATCGCACTTCATAAGCCGTTTTGTCAAAAGAACAATAACAGCAGCTAAATTCTTAATATCTTCGGTACGTGAAAAAGCATCATTGCCAAAACCGAGCGTGAAAAAATCCACATCATATAAGGAAAACGAATCTTGATAATCAAAAAGTTTTCCGCCATCCGGCTTGCCTCGCTTAATAATCCGGTCCATCGTTTCGGTGGTCAGCTTAAGCGCCGCTTCAGCAAAATCATCGCCTACCCCAGCCAAAGCCTCAAAGATGCCGCTTTGCGTTATGTCGTGAAGCCAAAATGGATAACCAGAT
>CAYPAS010000004.1:0-22256 GCA_964408785.1 uncultured Gammaproteobacteria bacterium
AAATGCAACCAGTGCCGCCGTTTAGGCGAAAAGCTTTTCTTGAAAGGCGAACGTTGCTCCAGCCCGAAATGCGCTCTTGTAAAGCGTAATTATGCTCCTGGTTTCCACGGACAGAAGGGTCGTAAACGCTTAAGCGATTATGGTACGCAGTTAGCGGAAAAACAGAAGGCAAAAAGATATTACGGTTTAATGGAAAAACAATTCCGCTTAACCTTTGAAAAGGCTTCTAAGAAGAGCGGCGATGCCGGTAAGAATTTCTTGAAGGCTTTGGAAATGCGTCTTGATAACGTTATTTTCCGTTTGGGTTGGGCCATTTCTCGCGCCCAGGCCAGACAGTTAGTTAACCATGGTCACTTTACTGTTAACGATCGTAAGGTAGATATCCCTTCATTCGCTACCAAAGACGGACAAGTGATTAAGGTTAAGAAAACCAGCTTATCTAGCCGTTACTTCAAAAACAACGAAGAACGCACCAGAAAAGCAGAACGCCCAAGCTGGTTAAATTTCGATGCTTCAGATTTAAGTGCCAAGATACTTCATGAACCTAAAGATAGCGATTTACCGCAAGATATAAACGCCCAAGTAATCATCGAGTATTATTCTAAATAATCTCAAGTAAATAATTCGTTAACGGCGATCTTAATAATCGTCGCCCGAATAATATTATGCAAAACATCGCTTTGCCTAAAAAAATTGAATTCCGCCCAGGCGAACAGCCAAATCAGGAAATAATCACCGTTGAGCCCCTTTTTCCTGGATATGGCATGACTTTGGGTAATTCTTTGCGCCGCATCCTTCTTTCTTCTTTGCCAGGCGCTGCCGTTATTGGCGTAAAGATAAAAGGCGCTAGCCATGAATTCATGGCCCTTCCTCACGTTAAAGAGGATGTTTTAGAAATAATTTTGAACCTTAAGCAATTGCGCCTCAAGGTTTTTACTGAAGAAGAAATCCGTTTGGATTTAAAAGTTAAAGGCAAAAAAATTGTTACCGCTAAAGATATAACTAAGGATTCTAAGATAGAAATCAAGAATGAAGATTTAGTTATCGCCAATATTACCGATGACGCTGGCAGTTTAGAAATGGAAATTTTCGTTAAGGAAGGCCGCGGTTATCGTATGGCGGAAAGCACTAAGAAAGAGAATAGGGAAATCGGCTATATCGAAATCGATTCAATCTTTTCTCCGGTTACTATCGTCAGTATCAGCGTGGAAAATACCCGCGTCGGTAAGATGACTAACTGGGATAAATTAATCCTCGATGTTAAGACCGATGGCACTATCAGCTGCCGCGAAGCTTTTACCGAAGCGGTTAAAATAGTTGTTGAACAATACGCCTCTTTCTTGCCGATTATGGAAGGACGTAATGAAGAGATAAGCGAAGAAGCTGAATTGGCAGAGGGTAATGAAGAAGTAATCGAAGTCGCTGAAGAAATTGAAGAAACGGTTGATAGCGAAGAAGATGCCGCCGACGAAGAAACACCCAAGAAAAGCAAGAAGAGTAAGAAATAACTATAGTAATTAAGATTGGAATATGCGTCACAGAAACAAAAACAAGATATTGGATAGACAGAAGGGACCGCGCGAATTGATGCTTAGGAATCTTGCTTCCAGCATTCTCATTTACGAAAAGGTCAAGACTACTAAGGCTAAAGCCCAGGCTGTCCGTCCGTTAGTCGAAAGAATGATTACCGCTTCTAAGGCTGGCGATTTGAACGCTCGTCGCGGTTTAATTAAGGTTCTTTTGCAGAAAAATGCTGTAAAGAAGGCCATGGAAGTCTTAGGCGTTCGCTACAAAGAGCGCCAGGGAGGTTATACCAGAGTAATCAAGCTCGGCAATCGGGCTGGCGACGGCGCCGAAATGGTGCAGATCGAATTAGTATAAGATATCAATATGAAAAATATCGAAAGAAAATTGCACAAGATTGACGCCAGCGGCCAAGCTGTCGGACGCTTAGCAACTAACATTGCTAATATACTTCGCGGTAAAAACAAACCGGAATTCCAAGCACATTTAGACTTGGGTGATATAGTCGAAGTTTCCAATGTCAGCCAGATGAAATTTACCGGAAAAAAGCTTGATCAGAAACAATATCATCATTTTTCTGGTTACTTAGGCGGTTTAAAAAGTAAGAAAATGTCAGATATTTTCACCAGCGATCCAGGAAATATCCTTTATCGGGCAGTCAGAGAGATGCTTCCGGACACTCGTTTGCGTAACGACATGCTGAAAAGATTAATCATCAAATAATATGGCAGAAAGAAAAGCAAAAATCCTTAAGACCAGCGATGAAGAGATATTAGTTGCCGAAACTACCGAACCGGTAGAAGACGAACGTGATTGGGCTAAGAACGAAACGCCTGATTTCAGCGGCAAATATATCAAGGCCGTCGGTCGTCGCAAGACAGCTATTGCCAAGGTCCGCCTTTATGAAGGAGGCAAGGGAATCATCATGGTTAACGGACAGCGGGCTGCCGAATATTTTCCGGGAGAAGCTTTCAATGTTATTACTCAACCGCTTAAGGTAACTGGCCATAACCGCAGTTTCAATTTTTCTATATTAGCTAATGGCGGTGGCAAGCAGGGTCAGGTAGGTGCCGTTAAACTCGGCATCAGCCGCGCGATATTAGCTTATGACCCAGCTTCAAAAGAAGCTCTTAAGGTCAACGGCTTTTTGACTCGTGATCCGCGTCAGGTGGAAAGAAAGAAGCCGGGTTTACGCAAGGCTCGCAAGGCACCGCAGTGGTCAAAACGTTAAACAATATTCAAATACAAAAAAACTCCTTCGTTTTACAAGGAGTTTTTTGTTTTTATCTTAATGTTTATGGTCTTATAGGGGAAAAATAAGTGAATTTATGTTAATTTTTAAATAAATTCACGTATAATTGACATTAATGCGTGAATTTGTTATAATTTTGATATAAATTCACGTATAAATTGTATGTCAAATATTGATTATAAAAAAAGGATAAATGATCTAAAAAAAGAATACGATTCTTTGAAGAGGGGCAAAGAGTCGCTTCTTGATATTATATTTGAATCAGAGCTTCCTGAATTGGTTTATAATTCTAATGCAATTGAAAATTCAACTTTGACAATTTCGGAAACAGAGAAAATACTTTTAAATCTGGAGGTCTCGCGTGACGTTTCTGTGCGAGAAGTCTTTGAAGCTAAAAATCTAGCTCAAGTTTTCGAATATATAAAAAAGAAAATCAACACAGATAATATTGATAAAGATTTAATTTTATTGCTTCATAAAATGTTGATTGACAATATTGATTCTAGTATTGCTGGTAAATTCAGGCAGAAAGGGCAATATGTTCGAGTCGGCACTTATATCGCGCCAGTGCCTGAGCGTGTTGAAATGATGATAGAAGATCTTTTACTTGAATATTCTGGTAATCATAAAGATTATTTTTTGGATAAGATATCTAAATTTCATCTTGATTTTGAAACCATTCATCCATTTTGTGATGGTAACGGCCGCATTGGGCGAGTGTTAATAAATTATCAATTAATGCAACTAGGATTCCCGCCAGCAATAATTCGTGATAAAGAAAAACAAGCGTATTATAATTCTTTCGGAGATTATCGCGATGGTAGAAAAAATAAAACCAACGGCATGGATAGGGTTCTGTATTTAGCCCTGCTAGAATCATTTCATAAAAGAATTGCCTATTTAAAAGGGAATGAGATTATTCGGTTATCAGAATATGCTGATAAAATTGGCGAGAAGAAACCGGTATTGCTTAATAAGGCAAAAAGACAAAGTATTCCCGCCTTTCGTGAGAAAGGGGTTTGGAAAATTGGTGAAAAATAATCTTTAAATACAAAAAACTCCTTCGTTTTATAAGGAGTTTTTTTATTAGATTAATCCATGTGCTCAATATCGCCAAGATTATAACCCTTTTTCTTTGCTTGCGCCACGATTCCATAATTAATATATTTTTTTCCTTTCGTGTCCGCATCGTGCCATCTTTTTTTTAGTTCTTCAAAACTTAAATAAGTGCGCAATACTGATGAAGGGTCCTCGAAGTAGATGTTTTTTTCGTCAAATCCTATAGCGACAACATAGTGGCCGTCAATCCAGTCATTTTCCCAGTCAACATTCGTTTTTTCGGCCCAGGCCTGGAGAATTAGGATAACTGGCAAGCCTTTTTTGATATAATTTTTTACCTCGTAAATACGCAGCCGGCCGGCTTTGCATTTTAATCCGTAATAAGTTAATGTTTCTACAATCCCGTTAATTGGCGTGCCTCTTTTGGTGGTGTGAGTTTTTTTTCATTATCAGGTCTTCTCTGATATCCATGCCGAAATAAGCAAGAACCGCCTCCGTCGCCTTTGCCCCACAGTCATAGCCATAGGTCTGCCTTAATTCCGGAAAATTAAGCATATTGGCTGGCGTTGTCTGGCGCGCTTTAATAACTTTATTGAATTTCATCTGGCATTATTACTTAATTTTATTGAAAATATATTAATATTTTATCATAAGCTAACGCAATATCAAATATTGATATAAAAATCATTATTAGCGTGGCTGGTGTTATTATTAATAATATTATTATATAATTTAATAAAAGATTCTACTAATATTTTGCTTGTGTTAAAAATATTTTTTTCATTTTTGCTTCTTGTTTTTTTTCTTGTTTTTTTATTTTCTTTTGGATTCGTCGGATTATCGATTGCTCCATGGGTGCCTAGCCGCAGGAAAGACAGGGAACGTATTAATAAATTAGCGAATTTGAAGGCGGGGCAGGTATTTTACGAACTCGGTTGTGGCGGCGGTGGTGTTTGCCGTCATATTGCCAAGAAAAATCCGGAGGCTAAAGTTATTGGCATTGAATTATCAATCCCGGTTTTTATTGTGGCGAAATTAAGGGGGTTATTTGGTCCGAAGAATATGGAAATAAGATTCGGCAATGCTTTAAAGGCGGATTTATCGGATGGCGATGTATTGTTTACTTTTGCCTTAACGGATTCTATAAATAAAAAGTTAAAACCGAAATCCTATAAAGAATTAAAAAGCGGAGCAAAAGTTTTATCGTATGTTTTTGAAATAAATGATTGGAAGGGTAAGGTGCGCGTCGATAAGCCAAGCGACAAATCATTTTCAATATTTACTTATGAGCTTTGATTTAGAAACGGATTTAATTATTCTTGAAATCGCTATAGGGCTGTTTATTATTATATATAATGTTTTGATTTATTTTCGCACCAAGGTCCCGATTATTATTACGCCGAAAATGTTTATCAAAAATCTTTTGGCTGATAGTTACTTTTTAAAAATAGCTGAAGGCGCGGTTATATACGAAATGGGCAGCGGTTGGGGTGATTTTTCTTTCGCCGCGGAGAAGCTTAATCCGAAAAAAATTACAGCCTTTGAATTATCGCCAATACATTTATACTACAGCCGGCTAAAGGCGAAATTTAAAGGCGCCAGGATAAATTTTTTTATGGCAGATTTTTTTAAAGCCGATATTAGCGACGCGGATCTGTTTTATGTATTTTTAGTGCCGAAGGTGGTTGAAAGATTGTGGCAAAAAATAAAGAAAGAGTGTCGTCCTGGTACTCTTATGATACTTCTTGGCCATGAATTGCAAAATGAAATATATTTTAAAAAAATTGAAACTAGTCCAAGAAAAAATAAAAAAGATTATTATTATTTTTATAAAACCTAGCTTATGGATAACCTGTCAAAACCATTAGAAGATTTGGAAAACCGCCTATCTCAGATAGAAGGTTCTTTGGCTTTGTCGGAGAAAGAAAAACAGGAGAGTCTTTTGCGTCAAGAAATGGCTATGCCTGATTTTTGGCAGGACACTAAAAGAGCCGCCAGAATCAGCCAGGAAGCTGAATCGCTGGCTTCGGAAATTTCTTCTTGGCGGGGCCTAAAGGAAAAAATAAAACAGCTGAAGGATTTGCTTGAGATAGAGGGTGAATCAGGCGCTGAGCTTTTTGCGGGAGATTTCCAGTCTTTGAAAGCCGAATATGAGTCCCTGGAGGCCAAGGCTTTGCTTGACGGCGAATACGATAAGGCTTCGGCAATACTTTCTATCCACTCTGGTACCGGCGGCGTCGATGCCCAGGATTGGGCTTTAATGCTAGAAAGGATGTATCTCCGTTTTGCGGAAAGATCGGCTTGGAAGGCGGAGATATTAGATGAAATAAGCGCTAACGAAGCTGGGATAAAAAGCGCTGTTTTGCAGATTTCCGGACGTTTTGCTTATGGATATCTAAAGGGTGAAAATGGTTCTCATCGTTTACTGAGGAATTCTCCTTTTAATGCTGACGGTTTGCGTCAAACTTCTTATGCTTTGGTTGAAGTTATTCCAGAAATTGAAGATAGTGCTATTCAGATAAAAGATGAAGATTTGCGTATCGATGTTTTTCGTTCCAGCGGTCCCGGCGGCCAAAGCGTTAACACGACTGATTCCGCTGTCCGCATTGTCCACCTGCCGACTGGTATTACTATATCTTGCCAAAGTGAACGTTCGCAGAAACAGAACAAAGAAAACGCTTTGAAGATTTTATCAGCTAAATTAAGCCAGTTAGCCGCTGAAGCTAAAGAGGCGGAGGAACAGCGTTTGAAAGGCGGGAAACAGCAAGCGGCTTGGAGTTCGCAGATACGCTCTTATTGTCTTTATGGCAACCGTTATGTTAAGGATCATCGGACTTCCCACGAGAGTTCGGCTGTTGAGGATGTCTTAGATGGTAATTTAGAAGATTTTTCTGAAGCTTATTTGCATTGGCTCCATGCTTCTAATGATTAGTTTAACTATAATTAATTAGTCGGATATTAAACTGCCTTCATGGAGGGCAGTTTTTTTGTTTGGCTAAAGAGGAATTGCGATCGTTTCGTTTTGGCGAACGTCATTTTTATTTTATCTGTCGCCATCTTTTCTTATAGGCAATCTTTGCCGTTAGCAGAACCGCCAGCTGGCCAGTTGTCGTTGAGTGTTTCTGTCTGCTCAGAAGCGCAAAAACATCAAAATGCTTGGCGTTTTGTGGTTTGTTGGAATAAGCGGCGCATCTTGATAGAAAGTCGGCAGGTGGAAGCTCCCGATTATGGCAATCGTTTAAAATTTTCCGGCCGCCTGCAATTAGCGCCGGTTTTTCCTGATTTTGATTATCGCGCTTATTTACGTCGACAGGGAATCGATTATATTTCTTATCAGCCGCAATTAAGCGTCGCGGGAGAGAAGCGGGATTTTAGCACGCGTTTAATTGGTGTTTTTCTTGCTTTAAAACAGCATTGCCGTTCGTTAATCCAATCAGCCCTTCCTGAACCGGGAGCCTCTTTGGCTTTAGCCTTGCTTATTGGCGATCGTTATTATCTTAGCGATTCCTTGAAAGAGGTTTTTTCCCGTATCGGTCTTAGTCATTTTTTGGCGGTTTCTGGGGCGCATCTTTCAGTAATCGGCGCGCTTCTTCTTGATCTTATGATTTTCTTTTCTTTTTCTCGCCGCGCGCGATTTTTATCTTTAAGTATTTTTTTTATTTTTTACCCCCTGTTTTCTGGATTAAGCGCTTCAGCTGTAAGGTCGGCAATCATGGCCTGGTTTTCTTTGTCCGCGATAACTAGCGGCCGTTTGGCTAGTCCTTGGCGCTTCTTGTTATTGGGCGCTTCTTTGATGTTGGCCGTCAACCCTTCTTTATTTTATGGTGATTATGGTTTTCGCCTGTCTTTCGTTTCTCTTATCGCCATAATGTATATTCGGCCGATTTATGTGTCTCTGCCGGGAAAGAAGGGTTTTTTAATGGTGATAAGAAAAATATTAATTAATCCTTTGTTGATTTCGCTTGCGGCTTTGGCGGCGACTTGGCCTTTTGTTGCTTATGATTTCGGTGTTTTTTCTTGGATGGCGCCCATTTCCAATCTTCTTTTGTCCTGGCTTTTTGTGCCTTTGCTTTCTTTTTTGTTTATTGCTTTGGTTTTGTCTTTAATTTTGCCGTCGTTTTCTTTATTTTTCTTTTTTCCCGCCTATATTATTTTGGAGTATTTCTGGCGTAGCGCCTCTTATCTAGCCTCTTTTTCTTGGGCCTCTAGCCATGTCAGTCGGCCACGGCCGATATTTCTTGCTTGTTATTATCTGTTTTTTTCTTTGTTTTTATTGTTTATAAATTATCGGCGGCAGAGGCTTTTATCTTCTAGGGTACTATAAAAGCCGCTGTTTTAGCGGCTTTTACTTTACGTTAATCGTTTTTATTTTTTTGTTTTAGTGTCAGTGCTTTTCTTCGGTTTCGACTGCTTGTCTATAGTTCTTAAGCAGGAAGTGCAGAGTTTTGCCTTGAGGCCATCGACGTTTTTTGTTTGTAAATTGATGTTCTGCCTTTTCAAGGTCCTGACTTTGGAGTGCGAACGGCTGGCCCCTCTAGTTGCGCCGCGGCCGCACAGGTCGCATTTTTTTGCCATATTGGTTGACTACTTTTAGTTATTTTAGAATCATCCCTATAATAACAGCATTTTAAATATTAATCAAGATGTGCTATAATCCCAATATTAAAGCTTTAGCTTACAGTTTTTAAATATGTTAGAATCTTTGTTTTTTATTATTATTTTTATATTTTCCGCCGCTTTCCATGAATACATGCATGGTTATGCTGCTTATCGTTTAGGCGACACCACCGCTAAAGACGCGGGGCGTCTAACTTTGAATCCTTGGCCACATTTAGATTTTTTCGGTTCCTTTTTGTTGCCATTTTCCATGATGTTAATGGGTTCATCGGCAATATTCGGCTGGGCCAAGCCAGTGCCATATAATCCGAACCGTTTAGACGATAAAAAATACGGGGAAGCGAAGGTCGCTTTAGCTGGGCCATTAGCTAATTTCCTTTTGGCTTTGTTCTTTGCTTTAGCTATCCGTCTTTTGCCATTTGATTTCCGTCTGGCTGGTTATCTCAGTCTGGTTGTCCAAATCAATCTAGTTTTAATGGTATTTAATCTTTTACCGATACCGCCTTTAGATGGTTCCAAAATATTAGCGGCTTTTCTTCCGGAAAATTGGCGTTTTCGTTATTTAGAGCTGGATCGTTATGGCTTTATTTTGGTCATAGTTTTCGTTATGATTTTTGGCGATTGGCTTTATCCAATCATCAATTCTTTGTTCCGTTTGCTGGTTTAATCAAAATTAGTCAAGATGCTGGCTTTTCCTCTAAAGCTGGAGCTTTAATGCCTTGACTTATGTTTTAGTTTTTGTTAAATTGAATTAGTATTAAAAAATAGCTTGAAACTATCCTGAAAGCTCAGGATTATTTTTAATTATCTACACCAAAGCTTTATGCCAACCGTAAATCAATTAGTTCGTCGCGGCCGCAAGAAGGTCACTGCCAGAAGAAACGCTTTAGCTCTTCACACGACCCTCGATTCTTTGCATCGCAAAAAGAAAGACACGGTCAAAGGAGCTCCTTTCAAACAAGGGGTTTGTTTGAAAGTAACAACCACGACACCGAAAAAACCGAACTCCGCTTTGCGTAAAATCGCCCGCGTCCGTTTGTCTAACGGCATGGAAGTTACCGCTTATATCCCGGGCATGGGTCACAATTTGCAGGAACACTCTATCGTTCTCGTAAAGGGCGGTAAGACTAAAGATCTTCCGGGTGTTCGCTATAAGATTGTCCGCGGCGTTTTTGATGCTGCCGGCGTTGAGGCTCGCCGTCAAGGACGCAGCCGTTATGGCGCTAAAAGGCCTAAGAAAAGCTAATTAAATTTTAAATACTATGAGAGGTAAACCAGCACCTAAGAGGATTATCGAAGGCGATTCCAAATATAACGACAAGAACATCGCGAAATTCATCAATTACGTTATGGAGCGCGGTAAAAAGAGCGTTGCCGAAAAGATCGTCTATGATTCTTTTGAAATCTTGAAAGACAAGACCAAGCAAGACCCGCGCCATATTTTTAATAAGGCCATAAAGAAAGTTTCTCCTTTAGTTGAAGTCCGCGGCAAGCGCGTCGGTGGCGCTAACTATCAGGTTCCTTTCCAGGTTCGCGGCGAAAGAAGATATTTTTTGGCTTGCAATTGGATAATCGTTGCCGCCGAAGAGCGCAAGGGTCGTTCCATGGCAGAGAAGTTATCCAGCGAAATCCTTGACGCCTCTAACGGTGAAGGCAATGCCGCTAAGAAGCGCGAAGCCGTTCACAAGATGGCTGAAGCTAACAAGGCTTTTGCTCATTTTTCTCGCTAATCAATCAGCTAGAAATATTCATTAAAACATATACATCTTAAATAAATTTATGGCCCGAGATTACGCACTGGAAAATATCCGCAATATTGGCATCATGGCGCACATTGATGCTGGAAAAACTACTTTTACCGAGCGCGTCCTCTTTTATACTGGTAAAAAGCACAAGATTGGTGAAGTCCATGAAGGCGGAGCGGAAATGGACTGGATGGAACAGGAAAAAGAAAGAGGTATTACTATTACTTCGGCCGCTACTACCTGTTTTTGGAAGAATAAGAAAATAAACATCATTGATACTCCGGGGCACGTTGATTTTACCGTTGAAGTCGAACGCTCTTTGCGCGTTTTAGACGGAGCTATCGCTGTTTTTGATGGTCAGGCCGGTGTGGAACCGCAGTCAGAAACTGTTTGGCGCCAGGCTGATAAATATCACGTTCCTCGTCTTTGTTTCGTCAATAAGATGGATAAGATGGGCGCGGATTTCTACATGAGTTTGGATTCTATCCGCACTCGTTTGAATCCGAAGGCTGTCGCTATCCAATTACCGATAGGCGCGGAAAGCAATCTTTCTGGCGTTATCGATCTTTTAACCAAAAAGGCTTATACTTTCTCTGGAAATTTTGGCGTCAACATCGCTGAAGTTGAAATCCCGGCTGATATGAAAGAAAAGGTTGATACTTATCACAATGAATTAGTAGAAAAAGCGGTAGAATGTGATGAGGTGACCATGGAAAAGTATCTCAATGGCCAAGAAATCAGCCTCGACGAATTAAAGGCCGCTATCAGAAAGGGTGTTATTTCTAACTCTATCTATCCGGTTCTTTGCGGTACGGCTTTGCAGAATATCGGCGTTCAGATGGCTCTTGATGCTGTCGTTGAATATTTACCTTCACCGATAGACGTTCCTAATATTGAAGCGGAGAGTTTGAAAGATGTCGGAGAAAAAATCGTTATCAAAGCTGATGATGATAAACCTTTCGTCGGTTTAGCTTTCAAAATTGCTACCGATCCTTTTGTTGGCAAACTTTGCTTCGTCCGTGTTTATCAAGGTGTTTTATCCGCTGGTTCCTATATCGTCAATTCTTCCAAGGATAATAAAGAACGCATCGGCCGCTTAGTCCGCATGCATGCTAATCATCGTGAAGAAATAAAAGAAATTTGTGCTGGCGATATCGCCGCGGTTATCGGTTTGAAAAATACTACTACCGGCAATACTCTTTGTGACGAAAATAACCAGGTCTTATTAGAATCCATCACTTTCCCTGAGCCAGTTATTAAAATCGCGGTTGAACCGAAAACTAAGGCTGACCAGGAAAAGATGGGTGTTGCTTTACAGCGTTTGGCTGAAGAAGATCCGACTTTCCGCGTGGAAACTGATGAAGAATCCGGTCAAGTCTTGATTTCCGGTATGGGTGAATTGCACTTGGAAATCATCGTCGATCGTATGAAGAGGGAATTCGGCGTTGAGGCTAATGTTGGTAATCCGCAAGTTTCTTATCGTGAAACCATTACTCAGAAAGCCGAAGCGGAACATAAATATATCAAGCAGTCTGGTGGTCGTGGTCAATATGGCCATTGTTCTTTGAGGGTTGAACCGCAAGAAGAAGGTAAGGATTCGGAATTCGTTGACGAAATTAAGGGCGGCGTTATTCCTAAGGAGTTTATTCCAGCTATTGAAAAGGGTGTCAACGAAGCTCTTTTGTCTGGTGTTGTCGCCGGTTATCCGGTTATCGGTATCAAAACAGCTGTTTTCTTTGGTTCTTATCACGAAGTTGACTCTTCGGAAATCGCTTTTAAAATGGCTGCTATCTTTGCTTTCAAGGATGCTTGCCAGAAGGCTAGACCTATATTGCTTGAACCGCTTATGAAAGTGGAAATCACCACCCCGGAAGAATACATGGGCAACATCATCGGTGACTTGAGCAGTAAACGCGGCCAGATTGAAGAAATGACGGATCGTTCCAATATCAAATTGGTTAGAGCGAAAGTCCCATTGGCCGAAATGTTCGGTTATTCCACTTCTTTACGCTCCATGAGCCAAGGTCGCGCTAATTACGCTATGGAATTTTCTCACTACGCTGAGGTTCCTAAGAATGTCTTGGAGAATATCAAAGAAAAGCAGGGTAAGAAATAATATTTTTACTTTATGTTTCCTGAGAAGTTGAAAAAGCTTATTGAATTCAGCCGTCTTTCCGGTGAAAAAGTAATAGTTTTTGATTCGGAATTTCCAGACAATCCTTTTGTTATCGTTGATTTCGATGTTTATGCTAACAGTTTCAACGGTCAGAAAGGTGGGGAAGTTTCTGCTTTCGTTACCGCAAAAGAGACAGTGGAAAATCGCGATAATGAGCCAAAAATAGTTTCAGAAAAACCAGAAGAATCTTCAATAAATACTGCTAAGATTAGTAAAAATGAAAATTTGACAGAAGAAGATTTAACTGATAAGATAAATCGCGAGATATCCTTGTGGAAAAACCAGGGTAATATTCCTGATGCCGAAGACGAAAAATCCAGGAAAGGCTGGCAGATTCCCACAAAAATAAAGAGCAAAGCTCAGGATATCGCTAATTAGTTTTAAAAACATTTATAAATTTAATTAATTTTAGTTCGGCTGGTTTCCTAAAAGGAAAGAAACCCCGTGAAAAACGGGGGCCGTACAACAAAAAACATGGCAACAGATAAATTTGAACGCACCAAGCCCCATGTTAACGTCGGTACTATCGGCCACGTTGACCATGGGAAAACCACTTTGACCGCCGCTATGTTGGCTGTTTTCAATGCCAAAGGCATGAAAGCTTCCAATAAGAGTGTCAATGAAATTGATGCCGCTCCTGAAGAAAAGGAAAGAGGTATCACTATTGCTACGGCTCACGTTGAATACGAATCCGATAAGAGACACTATGCTCACGTCGATTGTCCGGGACACGCTGATTATGTTAAGAACATGATCACCGGTGCCGCTCAGATGGACGGTTCTATCCTTGTTGTCGCCGCTACTGACGGCCCTATGCCTCAGACCAGAGAACACATCCTTTTAGCTCGCCAAGTAGGTGTCCCTTACATTATCGTTTTCTTGAACAAGTGCGATATGGTAGAGGATAAAGAGCTTATCGATCTCGTTGAAGAAGAAATCCGCGATTTACTCAAGAAATATGAATTCCCTGGCGATACTACCCCGATTATCCGTGGTAGCGCCTTGAAGGCTCTTGAAAATCCGACTGGTCCGGACGCTGAACCGATCTTAAAGCTCATGGAAGCTTTGGATACCTACATTCCGGAACCGACTCGCGATGTTGACCACCCTTACTTAATGCCGATTGAAGATATCTTCTCTATTGAAGGTCGCGGCACTGTCGTTACTGGTCGTATTGAAAGAGGTATTGTTAAGGTTGGCGATGAAGTTGAAATCGTCGGTCTTATGGACACCAAAAAGACTACCGTTACTGGTATCGAAATGTTTAACAAGTCTTTGGATCAGGGTCAGGCTGGCGATAATGCCGGTATCTTGCTTCGTGGTACTAAGAAGAATGAAGTTGAACGCGGACAGGTTCTCTGCAAACCGGGTTCTATCACTCCTCACACTGAATTTACCGCTGAAGTTTATGTCTTGACTAAGGAAGAAGGTGGCCGCCACAAGCCGTTCTTCAACGGTTATAAGCCACAATTCTACTTCAAAACCACTGATGTTACCGGTGATATCACTTTGCCGGCTGGTACTGAAATGGTTATGCCTGGCGATACTGTCAATGTCAGCATCAAGTTGATTGCTCCTATCGCTCTTGAAGATAAGCAGAAGTTCACTATCCGCGAAGGCGGCCGCACTGTTGGTGCTGGCGTCGTCACTAAGATTTTGAAATAAGCACTTAGACCCGCTCTTCCTGCGGAAGGGCGGGTTTGTAGTGATTATTTATAAAAATAGATCAAAGTATGTCTGAAAACAAAAAAGAAGAAAAAGAGAAGCAGAGGATTAGGATTAAGATCCGTGCTTTCGATCACAAGATCATCGATCAGTCTACCAGGACTATTATCGATACTATTGAACGTAGTGACGCTCAGTTTCTTGGGCCGATCCCGTTGCCGACCGAAAAGCGGAAATATACCGTTAATCGCTCGACTTTCGTCCACAAAGACGCTCGCGATCAATATGAAATGAGAACCCACAAGCGCATCATTGATATTATCGAACCTTCGGCTAAGACCATTGAAGATTTAACCAATCTGACTCTGCCAGCCGGTGTTGACGTGGAAATAAAAATGTAGTAACATAAAAAAGTAATAAATTAATTAGTTCAAATACGCTGTAATAACTCTAGCTCAAAGAAAGTGTTATGGCGGATATTAGCTAAATTTTGGAGGTAAATCAGTCTGGAAAAAAACAAAACATAAAGAATCTTTCTGTTTTTTATAGTTTTTTGTTTTTTTGAACTGGTTTTAACCAGTTTTTGTTTTAAAAAGGAAGAAAATTATATGAAATTTATCAGCGGTAAAAAATTAATGATGACCCAGATTTGGTCGGGTGACCAAGTTATGGCAGTAACTCCGGTTCAGGCTGGTCCTTGTGTTATCACTCAAGTGAAAAATACTTCTAAGGATGGCTATGAAGCTTTACAGTTAGCTTTCGGAGTCCGCAAGGAAAAGAATGTAAATAAGCCGCAGCGCGGTCATTTCAAAAAAGCTGGAGTTACTCCGGCTCTTGTTAGAGAATTCCGCACTGAAGATGCCTCTAAATTTCAGATCGGCGATGTAGTTTCCGTCGGTGCTTTTGGCGTTGGAGAAACTATCGATGTTGCCGGCGTTTCTAAAGGCCGTGGTTTCCAAGGCGTTGTTAAGCGTCATGGTTTCGGTGGTTTCCGCGCTACTCATGGTAATAAAGATCAGGAAAGAATGCCTGGTTCTATTGGTCCTAAGGGTCCGGCCCATGTTTTCAAAGGCACTCGCATGGCTGGTCGCATGGGCGGTGATCGCGTAACTGTTAAAAATCTTGAAGTAGCCGCTATCGACGAAGAAAAGAATTTGATTTATGTAAAAGGTGCCGTTCCTGGTGCAATAAATTCCTATGTCTTTATAAGCGCTCAAGGTGAATTACAGGTTAATCTGAAGAAAACTGCCGCTCCCGAAGTTTCAGTCGAAGAAAATGAAGAAACTCCGATCGTTGAAGAAGCCCCTGCAGTCAATGAAGAGTCTGCCACTCCAGCTAGCGAAGAAGTTTCTGCCGACGCCGGCGAGGCGCCTGAAGAAACTCAGGCTAAAGAATAATCCCTTATAAAATTGTTTTTACGAAATCGTATGAAAATAAATGTTTACAACCAGGGCGCTGAACTGCTGAAGGAAATGGAAATCCCGGAAAATATTTTTGGGGTTGAAGCCAATAACGACCTTTTGCATCAAGTAGCTACGGCTCAATTAGCTAATGCCCGCCAGGTTTTAGCTGACACCAAAGACCGCAGTGAAGTTTCTGGCGGCGGCAAGAAGCCGTGGAAACAGAAGGGTACTGGCCGGGCTCGCGCCGGTTCCAGTCGCTCTCCTCTTTGGATTGGCGGCGGCGTGACTTTCGGTCCGACTAACGATCGCAATTTTAAAAAGAAAGTAAATCAGAAGATGAAGCAGAAAGCGATTTTTATGTCTTTAAGTGATCGTTGCCGCAACAATCAATTAGCTGTTATCGATAACTTAGGATTCGCTGAATATAAAACTAAGTCTTTCAACGCAATGTTGTCGGCATTAGAAAAAAAAGTTTTAAACACTGAACGCCGTGATGTCTTAGTAATAAACGATAATAAGGATGATAAAACTCTTTTTTCCGGCCGCAATCTCAAGGGCGTAAAGATTATCAATTTGGAAAACATCAATTTGCTTGATATTTTAAATCACCGCTCCTTGGTTTTAACTGAAAGTGGTGTCCAGACTTTGTCTGGGAAATATAAGAAAGAAGCAAAATAATTTTGAAATAATATGGCATTATTCGGAAATAAAGCAAGCGATAACAAAGCCGCTGCTCCTAAAAAAACTGTTAAGAAGGCGGCCAGCAAAGACGCGGAAGCTGTCAGCATGCAGGACCTTTACGGAGAAGAGAAGAACGTCAAGGCAAGTGCGACTACTAGCAAAACCTCTAAGACAGTTAAGAACGCTGGCGTTTCTAACCAGGTTATCATCAAACCTCTTGTTACTGAAAAAGCAGCGAATTTAGTTTCAGAAAATAAATATTGCTTCGTGGTAGCTAAAGACGCTAACAAGGTTGAAATCGCTAAGGCGGTCAAAGCCATCTATGATGTAAAGGCTATCAAGGTTAACGTCAGCAATTTTGAAGGCAAGCAAGTACAGCGCGGCCGCGTTCGCGGACAGAGAAGCGATTGGCGCAAGGCAGTCGTTACTCTCGCTAAGGGTGATTCCATCCAGCTGTACGAAGGAGTCTAATAAATAATTAGTTTGTATCATTTGCATATATGGGTATCAAAAAAGTAAAAGCAAATACTCCGGGAAGACGCGAAGCTACCTTCGATGATTTCAAGGATATTACCAAATTTTCTCCGGAAAAAGGATTAGTCGTCATTAAGAAAAAGACTGGCGGCCGCAATTCCCAGGGAAAAATAACCGTTCGTCATCGTGGCGGCGGTGCCAAGCGCTATATCCGCTTGATTGATTTTAAAAGAAATAAATTCGATATCCCGGCAACTGTTGCCACTATCGAATACGATCCGAACCGCGGTTCCCGTTTAGCTCTTTTGAATTATGCTGACGGTGAAAAGCGTTATATCGTCGCTCCTGTCGATCTTAAAGTCGGTGATAAAGTAATGAGCTCGAAAGAACTTATTGAATTGAAAACCGGCAATGCCGTTCCAGTAAAATTCATTCCGGCCGGTTTACCGATTAACTGCGTTGAAATCGAACCGGGACGCGGCGCTAAGATTGCTCGCGGTGCTGGTAATGTCGTCTTCGTCATGGGTGTTGAAGGTAAATACGCTCAGTTAAAAATGCCATCAGGAGAAATTCGTCAAATAAAGAAAGAATGCTTATGCACCATCGGCCGCGTCAGCAATCCTGATCATCGCCATATTTCTTTAGGTAAAGCCGGTCGCAGCCGTCATCTCGGTATTCGTCCGACTGTCAGAGGTACGGCCATGAATCCGGTCGATCACCCACACGGCGGCGGTGAAGGCAAACAGCCTATCGGTTTGCGCCATCCTAAGACTATTTGGGGTAAGCCGGCGCTTGGTGTTAAGACTAGAAGAAAGCAGTCTTCTGACAAATTGATTGTTAAACGCAGAAGCAAGAGAAAATAATATAAATAAAATATGTCGAGAAGTTTAAAAAAAGGCCCATACATCAATCTGCGCCTCTTGAACAAGGCTAAAGATCTTAAGCCGGGAGACAAGACTGTCTTAAAGGTTTGGGATCGCGCCTGCACCATTACTCCGGAAATGGTCGGTCTCACTTTCGGTGTCCACAATGGCAAAACCCATCTTCCGATTTACGTCGTTGAAAATATGGTCGGCCATCGTTTCGGAGAATTCGCTCCGACTAGGAAGTTCTTGGGCCATGGCGGCAAGATCGCCAAAGCTCAAGCGGCTGCTAAGAAATAATTAAGAATTACGATTATATGGAAGTAAAAGCAAGCTTAAAACATTTGAGAATGTCGCCGCAGAAGGCTCGCCTGGTCATTGATTTGGTCCGCAAGCTTCCGGTTGAGGCGGCTCTCGACCAATTGAAGTTTATCAACAAATTGGCAGCTGAACCGATTTCCAAGCTGATTAAATCAGCTATCGCCAACGCTGAAAATACCTATGGTTTAGAAAGATCTAATCTTTTTATTAAGGAATTTCGTTCTGATGAAGGGGTTACTCTAAAGCGCTGGATGCCTCGCGCCCATGGAAGAGCTACTTCCATCCGTAAGCGTGGTTGTCACCTTTCTCTTGTTTTGGCGGAAATAAAAGATAGCGGCAAGAAAGAAAAGAAAGTAGTTGCCGCCGCTGAACCGGTAAAATTAGAAAAGCTGGCCGCTGAAGGGGATAAGGTCGCGAAAGCCAAACCTGCCAAAGCTAAAACCGAAAGCGAAAAGGTTAAGAAAGCAAGCGGCGAAAAAACTAAGATGTTCCGTCGCAAGTCGGCTTAATCAAATATTTATCAACTATACATATGGGTAAAAAAGTAAATCCGAAAATTCTCCGCATGGGCATTACCAAGACTTGGCCTTCTGTCTGGTTTGAAAGAGGCGACAAGTATATTCAGAATGTCCGCCAAGATATCGGCATCCGCCGTTACATGATTAAGGAGTTCAAGGAGGCTGGTATCGACAAAGTCGAAATCATCCGCAGCATCAACAAGGTGGAAATCAATGTCTTAACAGCTAAACCTGGTTTGATTATCGGCCGCGGCGGCAATGGCGTCGAAGAATTGAAGAAGAAGCTCCATGATACTTATTTGAAGAATTATCGTCCGGCAGAAATAAATTTAAATATCAAAGAAGCTAGCCGTTCTAATCTCAGCGCTCAGATTTCTGTCCAATCAATAATTATCGATATTGAAAAACGCGTTCCTTTCCGCAAAGTCATGAAACAGACTTTAGGCCGCATTGAAAGAGCCGGCGCTTTAGGAGCTAAAATCGTTATTTCTGGTCGTTTGAACGGAGCGGAAATCGCTAGAACCGAGAAATTAGTTTGGGGTAAAGTGCCTTTGCAGACTTTAAGAGCTGATATCGATTATGCCCGTGGTGTTGCTAATACAGCTTATGGTGCTATCGGTATAAAGGTTTGGATCTATAAAGGCGAAGTTTTTGAAAAAGACAAAGAGGCTAAAGGCCAGGTAATCGCTGAATAAATTTAGAGCTGAAAAAAACATATGTGAATGCCAAAGAAAACAAAATGGAAAAAAGATCAGAGAAGGCGTCGTGGCGGGCAAGCTAGCCGTTACCTCAACGTCAGTTTCGGCAGCTATGGATTAAAGAGTTTAACCGCTTGCTGGATCAATTCCCGTCAGATCGAATCGGCTCGCCGCGTTATGACCCAGTATGTAAAGAAGACTGGCAAGATGTGGATTAGAATTTTCCCGGATAAACCAGTTACTGCCCATGGTGGTGAAATCCCGATGGGTAAAGGTAAGGGCGCCGTTGATCATTATGTCGCTATCGTTAAACCAGGAATGGTGATGTTCGAAATGGATGGTATCGACAAGGAAACAGCGAAACAGGCCATGGAATTAGCGGCCTATAAGCTTCCGGTCAAGTGCAAATTCGTTAGTAAAGATTAATAAAAAATATGGAATTCAAAGAATTGATAACTAAAAACGAAAATGAACTGCGCCGTTTGCTCGCTGATAATCAGGACAAACTTCGCGAGCTGCGTTTTAAGGATTCTAACAAACAGCTTAAGGATGTTCGCGAAATTCGCTCTACCAAAAAGCTAGTTGCGCAGATTAACACTTTATTAAATAAGCAGAAATAATATGGCTACCGTCAAAGCTCCAAAAAAAGCTGTTAAAAAGGCCGTTAAAAAGGAAGTGAAAGAAACGGTCGCCGTCGCTGCTTCCCAGGAAGCGCTTATCCGCCGTCGCTTTAATGGCGTCGTCGTTAGCAACAAAGGCGATAAAACCATAGTCGTCAAGGTTGAAGCGGTTAAGAAGCATCCTAAATACCACAAGCGCTATACCGTCAGTTCCCGATATAAGGTCCACGATGAAAATAACGAGTATAAAGTCGATGATAAGGTCGTTTTCGTCGAATGCCGCCCTCTCAGCAAAGATAAGAGATGGAGAGCGTTAAAGAAATAAACAGGGTTTAAATTTTTGAATCAATAATATGGTCCAAGTACAAACATATTTGAAAGTAGCTGATAATTCTGGCGCTAAAGAAGTCCAGTGCATTCGCGTACTCGGTGGCTACAGACGCCGTTATGGCCACGTCGGCGATATCATAATCGTTGCCGTTAAGTCAGCTATCCCGCACGCCGCCGTCAAGAAAAGCGACGTCGCTAAGGCAGTTATCGTTCGCACCGCTAAGGAAATCCGCCGCAAGGACGGTTCTTATGTCCGTTTTGACGACAATGCCTGTGTCCTTATCAACGACGCGGAAAAGAAAGAGCCTAAAGGTACCCGTATCTTTGGACCGGTCGCTAGAGAAGTTCGCCGTGCCGGCTTTGTCAAAATCGCTTCACTGGCTCCTGAAGTCTTATAAAAGCAAACGAGATAACTATATGAATATAAAAAAGAATGACAAAGTAAAGGTTATAGCCGGCAAGGATCGCGGTAAATCCGGAAAAGTTCTCCAGACTATCCCTAATGATAACAAGGTTAGCGTTGAAGGCTTAAACCTCTTAATCAAACACTTGCGCCCACATCGCGAAGGTGAAAAGGGGCAGCGCATTGAGTTTCCGGCTTTCGTTAACGCTAGCAACCTGATGCTCGTTTGCCCGAAATGCGGCAAGGAAACTCGCGTTTCCCATAAGGTCGTCAAATCAGAAGGCGGCAAATCAAAAAAATTCCGCGTTTGCAAGAAATGTCAGGAAATAATCGAATAATATGAGATTAAAAGAAAAATATCAAAAACAAATCGTTCCGGCTATCGAGGAGAAATTCGGTATCAAGAATCCGATGCTCGTACCGCGCCTGACTAAGGTCGTTATCAATATCGGCTTTGGCCACCATGTCAAGGAAAAAGAATACATGGCTAGCGTGGAAAAGGGCTTGACCAAGATCAGCGGTCAGAAACCGGTTTTCACTGCCGCCAAAAAGTCTATTTCTGCCTTTAAGATCCGTGAAGGTTTGCTTATCGGTTGTAAGGTTACTTTACGCGGCCAGAGGATGTATGATTTCGTTGAGAAATTGGTCGGCATCACTTTCCCTCGCGTTCGCGATTTCCGTGGTATTAATGATAAATCCGTTGATAGGGATGGTAATATGACCGTCGGTTTCAAAGATTTTTCCGCTTTTCCAGAAATCCACGCTGAAGATGTTGATAATGTTTTCGGTTTGGAAGTCTGCTTAGGCACCACTGCCAAGGATCGCGAGAAAGGTTTGGAACTTTTCCGCTTGATCGGTTTTCCTTTTAAGAAAGAGAGCAAATAATTCAAATACATATGGCAAGAACAGCATTAATAGTCAAGGCGAAAAGAAAGCCGAAATTTTCTACCAGGACCATCCACCGTTGCTGGCGCTGCGGCCGCATCGGGGGCTATATGAGGGATTTCAAGCTCTGCCGCATCTGTTTCCGTGAATTGTCGGATAACGGTGATTTACCGGGAATCAAGAAATCCAGCTGGTAAAATAAGTAATTAAGTCAAACAAAAATATGATGGATCCCATCGCAGACATGTTCACAAGAATAAGAAACGCCTCGGCCGTGAAGAAGGCGGAAGTCCTCATGCCTACCAGCAAGATAAAATTAGAAATTGCTAAAATCATGGAAACCGAAGGCTGGATTAAGAAAGCCGCTATCGTTCCGGGCGGGCTTGAAGGCAAGCACAATAGCTTTGATCAGCTACGCTTAGAGCTCAAATATCGTAAAAACGGTAAGCCGCAGATTTCTTCTATTAGCCGCGTCAGCCGTCCAGGCCTTAAGATTTATGTCTCAAAAGACGAAATCCCGACAGTCCTGAATAATTTCGGTATGGCTATCATTTCAACTTCCAGAGGTCTTATGACCGGCAAGGAGGCGAAGAAACAGCAGATCGGCGGCGAAGTGATCGGCGAAATCTTTTAATTAGCTTTTAAGAATTATCCAATATGTCACGTTTAGGAAAATTGCCAATCAAATTAAGCGACAAGACCCAAGCTTCAGTAAGCGGCCGTGAAATAAGTTTCAAAGGTCCGAAAGGGGAGCTTAAATTAGCCATCCACCCGTCGGTAAGCATTAAGGTTGAAAATAATGAAGTTCTAGTTTCTCCTGTTGATAAAGAAGCTAAGAACGCCAAAGCTTTTTGGGGTTTGATGTGGAGTTTGGTTAAAAATTCAGTCGAAGGCGTTACCACCGGCTTCGTTAAGAAATTAGAAATCAATGGCGTCGGTTATCGCGTTGCCGTTTCTGGCAGTACCGTTAATATGAGCCTTGGTTTTTCCCATCCGGTAGAATTCAAATTACCTAAGGGAGT
>CAYPAS010000005.1:0-19835 GCA_964408785.1 uncultured Gammaproteobacteria bacterium
TCATTCTCACACAAATATCTCCCAAACTTTCTAAAAAAATATCTTTTTGTATGCTCTGAATTGGTGCCGCCCAAATCTAATTTGCGATCAATTCTAAGGGAATCTTTCAAATAAGCCGTGGCTAAAAATTCTGAAAAATCTTTAAACTTATTATGACCATCTCCAATGCCAGGATATAAAACCCTCATCTTATTTTTTTTCAATAAATCATAATCAAACTCAGCGCCATTATGCGTAACGAGCTTATCAGAGTAAGAATAATGAGGATAACTATCATTTTCTGGCTCACTTACCGTCCTGTAATAACCTCCTCCCTCTAAAACAGCCTCGACCACAATCGAACTTTCTTCAAAGCCAAAATTCCTAAGATCTTTATTTAAAATTTTGAATTGATTAAATTCATTACTGTGCCTATCGTTAAAAATAAACGAAGCGATTGTAGTTAAATTTTTTTCCACGAAATCATTTATATCTTCTTCCATTTCTTCCCGGGAAAATGGCCGTTCTGCCCTCTCGGTATTATAAGGAATAAATTCCCTCTCATCCTTGATTTTTTCAATTTTGCTTCTTAAGTACTCCTGAACCCCGGAATTAATTTCTTGTTCTGCTTCCCGTTTAGAAGAAGTTTTTGAAAAAGATTCAATCATATAAATTTAATAATTAAAAAGATGCATTATTCCAAAACAAGTTCCATATACTCCGCTATTCCACCCCGGTTATTTATCGCTGCTTTCGTTTCAAAACTGATTTGATTATAATTAATATTTAATTTAATTATAGCATAAAAGACGAAAATTCTAAATATTAACTTGCTTATAGTAATTTCCAGAGGACTAATTTCACTCAAAATATTAACATTAACAAAAAATCTGCCAGATGGCAGATTTAACCTAAATGACTCCGTATATAACTGAAACGGTAATTAATAATTTTGTTTAAAAATTTCCATAGCTTCCCTTTGGTTTTCTAAATATAATATAGGAATCACTTCTTCTAATCGCATCCAAATTAACTCATGATCATTTTCGGTTTTTATTTTTAAAAATTCATCGATTTTACAAGTAAAAAAGTGTCCGATGCTTTCCATATTAACATTTAGCGTTGTGGAGAAAAAATAATAATTCCCGGATGCGAAATGATTTAATTCGGAAATAGTAGCTCCAATTTCTTCAAGACACTCTCTTTTTAAACATTCAACCGGAGATTCGTCTTTTTCTATTCCGCCTCCTGGCAAAAAATAGCCGGTTTTAGTTTTTATAATAGCCACTAAGCCATCTGCATTTTTAATGGCCCCATACGCGCCTGGTCGCTTTATATATTCTTTGTCTTTCTCTGGTTTATTTATTGAAAATTCAATCATATTTAATAATTTGCTAATATTATAACATCTCGTTCCAAAGCGATAAACTCACTATAAAAAATAGCCCATGTTTAGGGCTATTTACAAACTGCGGAGAGGGGGAGATTCGAACTCCCGGAGGACTTTCATCCTCGACAGTTTTCAAGACTGTTCCATTAAACCGCTCTGGCACCTCTCCTAGTTTTTCGCCAAAACTTTATCATAAAAAAATCAGGAAGACAAGCCAAAAACCACTTCCATTATTTTAGGCAAAATTTTGTCTGTTTCCTTCTCCGCCAATTTAATGATTTCCGTGCTATTATCCTTAACAAAATAATCGCGCCAGCTTGCCTGGCTTCTAAGAGGCGGCTGGATGACAAAATCAGCGCCGGCCAATGAATATTGGGCTAAATGATGACGCATGATCTGAATAGTACCATCGGTTACCTCGCCTAAACCGATATTATCCGGGGATATTTCAGAAAAACCGCCAAAATAATCTAAGTTGACGGCGATAACTATATCGCTTCCCTGCTGGCGAGCTAAATCGACAGGTACGGGGTTGCTGAGGCCGCTATCGACTAGAACCTGATTACCTAAAACCACCGGTT
This sequence comes from uncultured Gammaproteobacteria bacterium, assembly GCA_964408785.1. Lineage (GTDB taxonomy): Bacteria > Patescibacteriota > Patescibacteriia > Patescibacteriales > UBA12465 > UBA12465. The sequence continues at coordinate 1,951 of CAYPAS010000005.1, forward strand.
TAAAAAACCCCGGTATCGCCATACTGGCGCGAACGGCGATAGACAAACGCCCCTCGGAAATAACTACTTTATCACCGCTCAAGATATCAGTCGCCGCCATTTTCAAGGGAATCTGCAAATCACTAAAACTAGCACCTCCCAGCCAATCGTCAAGCAAAATCTCCAATTTATCGCCCTTCACCAAGCCGCCAGAAATACTAGGCTCAAGAAAACTAAAAAGTTTTTCCTTCTTTTTCCCCGCCGTAAAATCAGCCGTCTTCTCAATATCTTGATAAAGAGAAAAGTGGGCTGCCACCCAAGAACCAATAGACGATCCAGAAAGATAATCAATCGGCACGCCGGCTCTAACTAGAGATTTGATAACCCCTATATGGGCCAGGCCGCGGACACCGCCGGAGCCAAGAGCTAAGCCGACCTTTTTCCTATCATTCATATCATTAAAATTATTCTTGATATTTATCCAAGCTTTTAACCGTTTGCGCCGGATAATCGCCGCTTATTTTTCCTTTCTTATCATAATACAAAAGCGCCTCAGAGGACAATCCGGCCGTAATCGCTTCAAAGCGTCCAAGCAAAATCTTGCCGCTAGAAGCCTCAAGGGAAGATTTATCACCGTTCAAACGGCGAGCATCCAACAAGAAATCACCGGCCTGCGGATCGGACAAAAATTTAAAATCACTAGCCTGCCCGGAAAGCCGGCTGCGCGAATAACCATCTTTTATTTCTAAAGAAAGCTGGCTAGTCGTTGCCGAAGAAAAATCTAAATCAGAAGAATCAAGAGAAAAAGCGGCTTGATTGAAACTACCAGAGAGATCTAGCTGTGAACCGTTTTTTGCTTTAGCTTCAAGATTAGATAAATTTAAATTTTCACCAGACAAACTGGAAGCATCTAATGATAAAGAGGTAATCGCCGGCTGATAAATATCCACCCGGACGCGGCGATGATCACAAGCCAAACAATATGGGGTATCAGTCGGCTCCAAGGAAAGATTCAAAATTCCGTCAACCTCTTTTATAGAAACAGAATCTAAATCAACCTGGCGGCCAGTTAAAATAACAGCTGTTGTGGTTGATTGATGATAGACGGCATCAAGATATCTTCCCTCGATAACAATTTTATCATCAACTGCTAAAGGCAGATTTTTCTCGATAGTCTGCAGGGCTGGATATTCTTTTATCTGATGATAAACATCCGGGAAATAACGCAAACTCAAAGAAATAAAAGCAACTAAAGAAACGAAACAGATGCCAAGCAAGACGGATACTGAAATCAAATTAAGAAAATTCTTCTTACTAATAATTATCAAGCCTAAAAAGAAAAGGAAAAGTGAAGGAATGGCAAAGGACAAAGAACCGCTAATAACTAGCCAGAAAAATGGCAGGCTGGCCGTCAATTCTTTTACTGGCAGATAAGAAAATAAATAAGAGGAATTAGCCTCTAGCAAAGAGTAGGCGGCGGCGATACTAACCAGCCCTAAAAACATAAGACCGAAAAAAGACAAGAAGGCGCCAGCCGCAACACGGATTATCGGCCCGAAAAAATTACATATTTTTCTGACAGCCGCCAAGAAAAAATCTAAAAGCATAAAAGGCAGGCTGATAATTTTCTTAAAAACCGAACGCTGACGCCAACGCTGGCGCCAATCACCCGCCAAGCGATAACCTTTCTTGGCCAAGCGTTCAATGGCCGCCGCTGTCGGCCGTTCACCGCGCATTTCCAATCTTTGATGAGCATTCTTAGCGGCCGGCACTATCAACCAAAGCAGTATATACAAAGCAAAACCGAAACCACCGGCAAATATAGAAACGAAAAATAACAAGCGGAAAATCAAGGGGTCGATATCGAAATAAGCACCCAAACCGGAAGCAACGCCACCCAAGAGGCGGTTATCTAAATCACGGTAAAGACGGCGGCTAGACAAATGGCGCTGAGGCGAAGGAGAATCACCAAGTTCTCGATCAAAATCTTCAGGCGTACCCATGGAACACAAAGCCTCTTCAACTTCGGATAAAATAATATTCTGATGACGGCCGGATAAGCGGCTAGATAATTTATCAGCCAGACCCGATTCGATATCAGCTAGAACTTCTTCAGTGTCATTTTCATTATTGAAACGGCGGCGGAGATCAGATAAATAAGATTCCAAACGATGATAAGCGTCTTCATCGATGGCGAAACTCTGCCCGCCGAGATTAATTGTAATCGTTCTTTTCATATATTTATTACTTTCTTAAATTATCAATTGCCTTAACTAATAAGCGCCATTGGCTGTCATAAGCCGCTAAAAACTGGCGGCCTTTACTGGTGAGGAAATAATATTTGCGCGGCGGCCCGGAACGGGATTCGCGCCAATCATAACCTAGGAGACCGGCATTCTTAAGGCGCGAAAGCAAAGGATAGACAGTGCCCTCGACAACCGTTAATCGCGCCCTAAGCAAACGCTCTAAAATCTCACCAACGTAAGTCGCTCGCTTATCAATAACTAACATGATGGCCAATTCCAAGACGCCCTTGCGCATCTGCGCTTCGGCATTTTCCAAGCCCGCTTGTTTCCCTTCCCCTTCTATATACATAAATTTTTATCTTATAATTTTATTATATCACCTACTACCTTTTTATACAAGGTAGTGAGACAAAAAAAGCTCCGATAATTTCGGAGCTAGGAACTATAAAATTTTAAAGGCGTAGGCGCCGTTGCTACACCAGCTATTAACAGTACAAGAAACCTCTTCTATAGATGAAAAGCTTAATCTAAATCTATTCATCAACATCTTATCAAGTTCACCGGCAGAAGAGTATTTTTTTACAGAAGCAATCCAGTTTATTCCGCTTTCTTTTAATATGCTGGGGCTAATCTGGGAAATAAAGGGGGCGACATAAGCCGGCGCCATTTCCCAGCCCTTATTCTCACCATAAGACATAACATTATCAACAGTTCTTTTTCCATCAAGCCAAAAATCACTGCTGACAACAATAAGATTAATATGTCCAGCCGGCATTTCTGGAATACAACTGATAACATCTTTTGAAAAATCATCAAGATAAATATTTTTTTCTCTTAACAATTCCAAAAGTTGATAACCAGAAAATGACGAATATTTAAAATCAAAATAAAACACTCCGTTCTCTTTTTTAATTTTAAATTTAAGAGATATTTTTTCTTGTACTTCAATAGTCCCAATATCTTTCATTTTTTCTCCTATTTTTTAAATGACGATACAAATAGGCTAACACTAGAAAGAATTTTGGTCAAGATGGAAAAATAAAAAAGAGAGGAATTAATCCTCTCCGTTAAATTTATGGAAAAATCAGAAGTAAACATTAATTCCAAGAATTTCTGAAAATGTTTATTTGTTTGATAATTCCATTAACATGGCTATCAACAAATTTTTTACACTGATCCTCCAATATATCCCAGTTGGAAATAATATTTTCTGGATCACGAGATACGTCGGGACGAAAAGCTTTTTTTAATTCGTCTTTATGCAGAAGCCAGTAATCCACTGGCTGGGTAAATAAACCGCATACATTGCCAATAAAAACATCGTTGGCATTAATTTTCTGACCTTTATCCGTGCGGTTCATACCGTATTGATCTCGTCCAGCATTTTTAATATGTTTCTGGATTATTTCCAAAATATCAACTTGCTTATCCAGAGGGCCATCTTCGTTATGCTTTTTAAAAGCAATAATTTCTTCTTCGAAACCATTATCATCATAAAAAACCGAAATAGCTTGAAAAAGTTCAACAATTCCACAGAGATTATTCTTTTTTATGCCCTTTAAGGCTTCCTCTAGTTTTAAAAGTTTAATTTCGGTAGAAATTTTTAAATTAAATATCGCTTTCTTTTTTGATGAAAATAAATCAAAAAGATTTACTTTTAAAATATGCTTTTTCATGACGAACTCCCTTTTTTTGTTTTTATTTTTTAGTTTTTTAATGTTCTTTTTGAATATTAAATATTGTCATATTTTATTAAATATGTAAATACGTTGCTAAACCATAATTTTTACTAATTCTTGCCTTTCGTTTTTGTTTCGTTTATAATATAAATATATCAAATAAATAAAATATCTATGCTCACAAAAACACAAAAGAAGATATATAACTTTATCGGCGAATACACGGAAAAATATGGATATGCTCCTTCCCTAACGGAAATAGGTCAAGAATTTGGGGTTTCAACTCCATCCACCGTTCATAAACACATTTCCAACCTTATCGAAAAAGGCTTGCTCAAAAAAAGCAAAGGAGTAGCGCGCAGCGTTGAACTAGTCAACCTTAAAACGACAGAATTTATGGCTATTCCTATTATAGGAATCATCGCCGCCGGCAGTCCGATAGAGGCAATCGAGGTTCCTGACGATGTCGTGGAAATTGCCAAAGATAGGCGTTTTCAAGACGGCGAGCTTTATGCTCTAAAAGTTAAAGGCAATTCCATGATAGGCGATGGCATATTCGACGGAGATATTGCCATTATTAAAAAACAAGAATGGGCCGAGAATGGCGATACCGCCGTGGCGATTATCGACGACAACGAGGCTACTCTTAAACGGTATTACAAAGAAAAAGGCAGAATAAGATTGCAACCGGCGAATCCGATCTTTGAACCGATATTCAGAAAGAATGTCGAAATAAGAGGCATAGCCATTAAAATAATCAGAAATTTGGAACGAATGCGTGTATAATTTAATAACAAAACCGCAATACTCAAATTTGCCTGCTGAAAAATGTCTAACCAGCCTCGGCCTTATTTGAATTCCTCTCGTTTTTACATACATAAAAAACAACCCGAATGGGTTGTAGGGACTCTATTCACACTGAGATTTGTAAAAATGCTAATGAAAATTAATAAATAATATATTTTTAATTTATTAATATTAAGTTATTTCTCTATTTCGTTTAAAACTTTTTGAATCATTTTTAAGGCAATAGGCGACACCTTAACTTGATCTAAATTATTTATGTCGATTAACTCCGCACCTAGCGAGTCTTGTCCATCTGGATCACTTTTTATTTTATCAAAAGAAGCGAAAACTTTATAATAAAGACCTAAATGATGAAGTTGTCTTGACTCATTAGAACCATTTAAATAATCACAAAAATATTCGTTATGACCAATAAAATTATAATCATTTAAAGTAATGTCAGTTTCTTCAATAAATTCTCTTTTTAAAGCTTCTTCCACTTTCTCACCGAACTCAATACTACCACCAGGCAAATCAAACATTCCTTTATAAACACCTCGAGATTTTTTAATTAATAATATTTTATTATCTTGAATTAAAATTCCGTAAACACCAACATGAAAACGTTGACTTGGTAAGCTATTCATGAATTTTAAGCTTCGCTAATAACATCAAAATCATTAGCTTTAGCGCTACCAGTTATAGTAAATCCATAAACTTTTCTAGCCAATTTCTGGTTTAATAACTTTCTAGCTGTTTCATTTAAAGTAGAGCCAGATCCAGTAACGTCATCTATTAATAGTATATTATTATAATTATTACTATTAGTAATAACGATAGTTTTGTTGGCGTTTAAGATTCTATCTTCTATCTTCTTTAAGCTTTTCTGTTGGACAGGAACAAGTCCTGTTTTTTTACTAATTAAAACTACAGGTAAATCAATTCTAAGTTTTTTAGAGATAAATGTCATTAATTGAGTTTTACGCATGACAGTTGGTGGAATAAAACCAATAGCATCAATGTGGTAAGTTTTAATAATATACTGAATGCTATCCCTAATATTATCAACTATATAGGTCATAACAACCTTATTGGTGCGGCCGGCCTTAGCAATGCGAATCATTTGGCTAAGATAAGTCTTACCAAAAATTGGTAAAGAATCAAAATCACGATGAAATAATTTAGTCAACTTAATATCGTCTTTAAAAACTTGGCCAATCTTTTCGGTGGCGTCAATCAAAAAAACATGATTTTTATCATTATAAAATTTTTTACGAACATTCAAATACTCCTGAGCCAAAGACTTAATATCTAGTCTATCAGATTTATTCTTGGCCCAATACAAAAAACCAGAAACACCCTTCAAAAGCTGACCATCTGGGGTAACATAGGCGTAATATTTATTCAATACCTGTTTTTGCTCATCAGATAAATCATTAACATTGTCTTCGGATACAAGTTGATAAATAATCTTTTGAGGAGGAAGTCCTTGTTTTAAAATATTTCCATTATCAACAAAGTTTTTAATATTCTTTTTAGCCAACGAAAGGCTACCACCCCAAGCTTTAGCTAGCTGATCAAGGGTTAAGCTTTCATTGTTACGAAATAAAAACTCTAAGGCTTTTTTATTATTGGCTAACTTATACTTAACATTTGCACCAGATTCTGTGGTCATAATTAAAATATTATCAACAACTAAACGACGTAATATTTTACTTAGCCAACTGCGTGATATATTGGTCTGGTTTTCAATTTCTGAAATAGAAAAAATACCTGTTTTTACCAAAGTATTAATAATTATTATATATTGTTTTTCTTGCTCCGTCATACTATGTATGATACTATATATTAATAATAATGTAAATAGGTATATATAATTTAATATTAAATAAAATATATAGTACGTATTATACTGGACAAAACAATATCAAAAAATAGTATTTTATTACTAATATTAAATAAAATATATAGTACGTATTATACTGGATAATATAGTGTATTTATGGTACGTTAATAATATAATTCACTTTCAAACCAGTGCCCCCATAAATAAAGAAAAAAGTGAGCTTTTAGACTCACTTCATTCCTGTCTGCGGAGAGGCGGGGATTTCCGCCCTCGCTCGGCGCCGGAATTGCGCCTCGCTCACTTGTCCAGGGTTGGCGTCCGAAGCTCCCCCAGAGCTTCGTCCGACGTTCGCTTCGTCCTTCGGTCTTCCGACCTCAGTCCTTGCTCGTTTCCAACCTGTTCGAATCCCTCTCGTCTATCAATCAAGTACAATAAAACACCCTTTTAGGGTGTTTTATTGTACTCGCGGAGAGGCGGGGATTCGAACCCCGGATAGGGGAGTAAACCCCTATAACAGGTTAGCAACCTGCCGCTTTCAGCCGCTCAGCCACCTCTCCAAAATACCCCTATTAAGGGGTACCGGCATTATGTTTTTTATGTTATAATTACTATATAAAATATAATTTTGCTTGTCAATCAAAAATATGCCACAAGAAAGGCTTGAATATTTACGCTGGGAAATACCCAGCCACCGCCGTCCTGAACGCGGACGGACCTGGTATATCGTCGCCGGGGTTATTATCATCTTGATGCTCTTCTCTTCTTTCTTTTCCTTTGACGGTTTAAAGCCGGTATTTTTAGGGGCTGACTCCAATTTTCTCTTTGTCCTCATTATTATCCTTTCAGCTATAATCATGATAATCGGCGACAGCCAGCCGACGGTCATGGAAAAGGTTGAATTGGGTCCAGATGGCGTAGAAATCGGCCAGCGCTTCTTCGATTATGACGATATTCGCAACTTTTCCGTCATTTACAAGCCAAAAGACGGCATCAAACGCCTCTATTTCGAATTACGTTCATCCACGGAACAGCGGATTTCCCTGCCCTTGCGGAATATGGACGCCGCCACAGTCTATGAATTCCTAAAACGCTATTTAGACGAGGATTCTGAGAGAAAATATATTCCTCTTTCCGAGCAGTTGACTAAATTGCTAAAATTATAATAATATATAAACAGTTTGCGGTTGCCTTAAGTTGCCGCTTGCGCTTTCGTCGTTCAACGGATAGGACACAAGATTGCGGATCTTGTAATCCAGGTTCGATTCCTGGCGAAAGCACGGATAAAGGCGAAAAATATGCTATCACTTGATTCGCCAATCACTGAACTATACCGCGTCGGTCGCAGTACCGCCGCGGATTTTAAAAGGCTAGGTCTCGAAAAAGTTCGCGACCTGCTTTTTTATTTTCCTTTCCGCTACGAAGAGTACCAAGAAGGAACGATGATAGCGGATTTAAAGCCGGGAGAAATAGCCAGCGTCCGCGGACTCATTGAATTAATTTCCAATCGCAAAAGTCCAAGGCGGCGAATTTACGTCACCGAAGCCCTGATTGCTGATGAAAGCGGTACTATTAAAGCCACCTGGTTCAACCAGCCATTCTTGGCAAAAACCTATCACCCTGGCGATGAAGTTTCTTTGGCTGGCAAAGTCCAAGATAATTACGGACAGATATTCTTAAGCTCCCCGGTAATTGAAAAATTAGGGCACGGCAAGGCGATAAACACACAAGGAATAGTGCCGGTCTATCATTTAAGCGGCAATTTAACCCAAAAACAGCTGCGTTTCCTAATCAAAGAATCTTTGAAACACGCCGGCGAAGAAGCAGATTGGCTACCGGAAAATATCCGAAAAAAACTTAAACTACCGGGATTAAAAGAGGCTCTGTTAAAAATACACTTCCCTGAAAAAAATGAAGATTTCTTAACAGCCAAAGCTCGCCTGAGTTTCAGCGAACTTTTCTTGAGACAAATAAAATCCCTGTTAATCCGCCAAGCACTAAAAGATCGGCGCGCGGAAAAAATAAAATTCCAAGAAGCGGAAACCAAACGTTTTGTCGCTTCTCTGCCATTCAAACTAACAGACGACCAGCGCCAAGCGGCCTGGGAAATTATTGGCGACATCAGCCAAGAAAAACCGATGAGCCGCTTATTAGAGGGCGATGTTGGCAGTGGTAAAACGGTCGCCGTGGCCCTGGCTATCCTTAACGTCGCTTTGAGTAAGAAAAAATCCTTATTCATGGTGCCGACAGAAATTCTAGCCGAACAACATTTTCAAACCTTTAAACGGCTTTTTAAAGATTGGCCAATAAAGATAGCGGTGTTCACCAGAAGCAACAAAAGCAAAGAGGCGGCGACCGCCGATCTGATAATCGGCACACAGGCCGTAATCCAAGAAAAAAGCGATTTTAAAAATATCGCCCTAACAATTATTGACGAACAGCACCGCTTCGGCGTCCTGCAAAGGCAAAAAATAATCGACCTGAACCGCGAAGCCGGCCTGACGCCGCACTTCTTGTCTTTAACCGCCACGCCGATTCCCCGTTCCTTAGCCCTAGCTATTTACGGCGACTTAGATTTATCAATAATCAAACAAATGCCCGCGGGACGGCAAACCGTCGCCACTAAAGTGGTAGAAGAAAAACAGCGGGAAGCGGCTTATAAATTCATACGCCAAGAAATAAAAGCTGGCCGGCAAGCTTTTGTCGTCTGTCCACTCATCGACAATTCCGATACCTCTGGCGCTAAATCAGTTAAAGAGGAACATGCTAAACTAGAGCGGGAAATATTTCCCGATCTTAAAGTCGGCTTATTGCACGGCCGTTTAAAACCTAAAGAAAAAGAAAAAGTCATGGCGGATTTCTCCGCCGGACGGATACAAATATTGGTTTCCACTTCCGTCATCGAAGTCGGCATCGACGTCCCTAACGCCAGTTTGATGATAATTGAAGGCGCGGAGCGTTTCGGCTTGGCTCAACTGCACCAATTCCGTGGCCGCGTCGGCCGAGGCGGCCAAAAAGCTTACTGCCTGCTCTTTATTTCTAATGAAGAAGACGCCAGCGAAAAAACTTTGGACCGCTTAAAATCTTTAGAAAAATTCCATAACGGCTTCGACTTGGCCAAAATAGACTTGAAAATGCGCGGCTCTGGCGATTTAAGCGGCATAGAACAAAGCGGCTGGCCAGAACTGCGTCTAGCTTCTATCTTTGATTTTGAAAACATCCGCCTAGCCAGGCAAGAGGCTAACCTGCTAATTGAGGCTGATAAAAAATTAGAAAAATACCCGCTAATCAAAAAGATGCTAGGTGATTTTGAAGATAAGATGCACTTAGAATAAAATCGGCTAAAATAAAAAAGACCCGCCATTTTCAGACGGGTATAATTTTTATAAATTTTCAATAAATTTTTTTAATTTTTTAATAAAACTTAAATTAAACAAAAAATTAAATAAATTATTGAAATATCCTTCGCGTTCGCGCTTATCGATATCGAAGATAAACACTAACCACAAAAGATAAATGGCTGACAATATAAGAGGAATAAATTTTTGATCCCTTCGAGAGATCATGTATTCAGTAGGACTCCCGCCATCTACAAAAAAAGCGAAAGAAACTGAAAATAAAAATATATCATAAACGGCCAATATTGCAGCCGTCAATATAAAAACCTGAAAAAAAATATTTTTTTTCATTTTTATTTCTCCTTTTTGGTTTTTCGAGCGCGCCTCTCATTCTGGAAAAACGCCTTCGAAAAACCAAAAAATAATTTCAATGAACATGAGTTAACTATACTACTTTTAATAAAAATTGTCAATAGTAAGTTAAATCAAACAAAATTATTTCTTAATATAAGCCAATAAATCACTAATATTAGCGACTTTTACCAGCTCTAAAGGGCTGTTTTTTATTTCTAAATCAGGAATTATCGCCTTTTTAAAACCTAGGCGCGCCGCTTCTTGCAAACGTTCAGGAAGACGAAAAACCTGGCGCACTTCACCGCCCAAACCTATTTCTCCCAAAATAACCGTTTCCCTGTCTAAAGATTTATTAGCTTCTGAAGAAATTATCGCGGCACAAGCGGCTAAATCCAAGGCGGGATCGCTTATCTTCAAACCGCCGACAATATTTAAGACTATATCTTGGTTAATCAAATTTACCCGGCTACGCTTACTAATAACCGCACTTAAAACTTGCAGGCGATTAAGATCGAAACCGCTGGCCTTGCGCTGAGGGTAACCGAAAGGCGTCTTGGAAACTAGCGCTTGAACGTCAACCAAAAAAGGGCGACTGCCTTCTAATATACAACTAATCGCCGAACCAGATAAATTATCATGCCCCTCGCTAACAAAAATACGGCTAGGATTCTTCACTTCAACAAAACCCTTGCCCGTCATTTCTAAAACGCCTAATTCATTAACCGAACCGAAACGATTCTTGGTGCCGCGCAATAAACAATAATTATTAGACGTTTCGCTTTCTAAATATAAAACTGTATCAACGATGTGTTCTAAGGATTTTGGCCCAGCTAAAGTTCCGTCCTTAGTTATATGGCCGATAATCAAAATAGCAATATCATTCTCTTTGGCTAATTCCAAAAAACGAACAGCCGCCGCCCTGATTTGCGGGATACTGCCGGCCTCAGAAATAACATCCGGCGAATAAACCGTCTGGATGGAATCGATAATCAGGATATCTGGCGCCGCTTTTAGGGCACTGGCACAAATCTTATCGACATTCGTCTCGGAAATAAATTTAAGATTATCTAATTTACAAGACAAACGATCCAAGCGATTTTTCACTTGGGCGGCTGATTCTTCGCCGCTGGCGTAAATCGCCTGATAACGACCGCCAAGACTACTGGCAATCTGAGCAACCAAAGTTGATTTACCAATACCCGGTTCACCACTTAATAAAACCAGAGACCCAGGAACCAAACCGCCACCTAAAACCCGATCAACCTCGCCGATACCGGTTTCCAGGCGCGATAATGACAAAGCACTTACTTGGCTTAAATCAATCAATTCCGCCGCCGCTGTCTTTTTTCTCGCTTCTTTTTTTTCTTCTCGCTGATCGCTAGTCTTAGCCGCTAAAGTCCCCCAGGAACCGCACTCTAAACAACGCCCGGTCCATTTCGGGAACTGGGCGTCGCAGTGGCTACAAACGTAAATAGTTTTATTTCCGCCAGGCATATTTTTTTATTTATCTTGCCAATAGGCTTTATCTAAAAGCCATTCGCCATTTATTTTTCGGAAGCTGATATTTATCTTTTGGATAAACGGTTCGCCGCCGCCGATTTCTTCCCGGCTTTCCCGGCGCTGAGTACTGACGACTATTTCGGCGACGCCAGCCTTGTCATCATAAGATGATACACTGCTCGATAAAGATTTAGTCTGAATGCCGTAATATCCCTTTTCTTGATTATTTTGCGCCTGATAAGCACTGATTGTTTTGTCTATCCAATCATTCATTTCTGGTGTGGCGTAAATTTTTAAATCACTTAAATTGCTGTAGTTTGATTGATTGGAAAATGAACCAAGGCGTTCGCTATAAAGCATGGCTCTTTTAGCTAAATCCTGAGAATTTACTTGATGTTCTTCTTCTAGGGATGGATCATATATTTTATCCTGCGGCTTATCACTCGGCGTTGTAGTTCCTTTAATGCTGATAGACGGTAATTGACTGCTACTGGCGATTCCCTGCTTGTCTGCCGGTTCCAACGATTGTGTATTGCCCCTAAAGAAAAAATAGTAAATAACAAAAACCAGGAGAACGACCCCAATAATAATGATAAACAAGCCAAGATTACGACGATTATTCATATCTTTTATTGATTATTTTCTTTTTCTTCCAAGCTGGCTTGGAAGTCTTTTTTTGCTTCTTCTATTTCTAATAACTGGCGCGGGTCGGAAGTAATCAACTGATCTTCAGTATAAGAAGCGACTATCTTCATGGCCACATGTTTATTGCCGGCAAAAAATATACCTTCACCGACACCACATTCCAAGAGCAAATATTTTTCCCCCTCGGTCAAAAGGAAGGTTTTTTGAATAAGATCAATAGCGGCCGGCGATTGTTTGAGTAATATCTGCAAGGAAGAGTTGGTAACTATGGCCTGGCCATAAGGAGAGGTTAAGAAATCATTAACATCCTGAGTAATAGTGGTAACGCCGAGATAATATTTGCGGCAACGCTTGACTAAGGCGAAGATAAATTTAGCCGAATCTTCATGTTGCATCATCCACCAAGCTTCATCGATAACCAAGATACGCTTCTTGGTCTGACTGCGAACGACATTCCAAATATAATTAACGATAGTGTAAATAGCTATCGGCCGCAATTCATCTTCCAAGTCGCGGACAGAAAAACAGACGAGCTGATTATCCATTTCCACGTTAGTTTGATTGTTTAATAATCCGGAAAAAGTGCCTTCGGTATATTTTCTCAAACGCAAAGCCAAGTCAGAACCACCCTCCATGCCGTCTAATATCTGTTCAAAATCAGACATCACTGGCGGTTCTATCTGCGACAAATCCGAATCAGGAGTAATATCTTTTTTGGCGTAAGTTTCTAATAAGGCGCGATCAACGATAGAATCTTCATCGTAACTGAGATTGCCCAGCATTAAACGGACTAAACCCTTTAAAGTAATAACCGCGCTACGGATAATATCTTTCGGTTTGGCATCGCCGCCGATAGAGCGCGGCAAATCAAAAGGGTTAATCTTATTATCTGATGACAAGGAAATATTGATATAGGTGCCGCCGACCGCTTCAGCCAAATGCTTATATTCATATTCCGGATCAATAACGATAACATCGGAACCAAGCATCAAGGAACGGAGTATTTCTAATTTAATCGCATAGCTTTTACCGGCACCGGAAGTAGCGAAAACCACGGAATTGGCGTTCTGCAGGCTGAAACGGTCAAAAAGTATCAAACTATTGTTATGGCGATTGATGCCGTAAAGTATCCCTCTATCGCTAGTTAATTCACTGGAAATAAAAGGAAAAGAAGAGGCGATAGGTGATGAATTCAAGTTAGAAGTAATGAAGAGCTCATCGTCGCCAAGCGGCAAGGTGGAATTGAAACCTTGTTCTGACTGATAATAAACACGGCGCGAATAAACCAAACGGCTGCCGAAAATATTTTCCACTTGATCAGATAAGCGGTCCAGTTCTTCTAATTTATCGGCATAAATAGAAATATACAAAGCGAATTGAAAGAATTTTTCCGTACCCTGGGTTAATTCATCGCGCAAAGTTTCAATATCATGCAAGGCGGTTTCGCGCAAAGGATCGCGCGCCGCCCCCTTTTCCGCATCACCAATAATTTGGGCCTCAAGAGCACCAACCTTATTACGCAACTGTTTTAAAACGATAGCGCTTTTAACTGGATAAAAGAACATCGAAACGTCGAAAGTCGAATTAAGATTGATAATCGGAGCAAACCAGCCGACGGAAATATAGCGAGGATAAGCAACAACAAAAATCGTCCTGACGTATTTATCGCCCAGACGGATATGATTAGCCTCAACCTGGAAGGCAGCGGGAGAAATGAGATCGCGAACCGAAATGACGCCACGACGAAAAGCTTTCTCTTCCTCAATAACTTCCCTGGTTAATTCTGGGTTATTTTCAATGGGGGCCGGCTCGGAAGCCCGGCGCCCGATAGGGGCGTTGAGATCAATCTTTTTTTTCTTTTGTTCTTCTTGAGCGAAATCAATCATAACGATTGTTTATCTAACCTGATTTTATCTAAAGTGGTTAAATCCTGATTTTTTGCGGTTTCTGGATTATAAGTCTTGTAAAAAAGCTCTATCAAGCTTTGGGTATCTAAACGGGCGACCGCTAAACCCATTGACTCCAAGCCGCCAGCGACTGATTCTAAACGACGTTCAAGCAATTCTTGATATTGAAAAAAAGTCTTTTCTTTTAGTTTAATAACAGTTGCTGGACGAAAAGCCTCTCTTAGCGAGCTAAAAAAACCTTTACGCTTGTCATTCAAGGGATCATAAGGGACAATGACGTAAAAACGCTTATTCATTATCTGCCCAAGAGAAGTTAAATCACGGATATACTCGATATATTCGTTAGTCTGAGCCTTTAAAAGCTTATTCATCTGCTCCTTCTCCTTCTGCTTCAAATAATCTAAATAATTACCGATATCTAATTCACGAGATTGAATGACTATCTGCAAGGGGAAATCGATATTATTTAAAAAACTAATATAGGCGCCGATAACAGCCTGCTGCTCATCTTCACTTTTCAGAGAGAAATTAATACTGGAAACCAGAAGAATGGCCCGCAAGGTGCCATCTTTCATTACCAAAGTTCCATCCTTAATTTCAGAGATATTCAAATAATCCTGAGTAGAAACGCTTATTTTATTTTTAGCTAAGCTATCTTCCGCCATAATTATTATTTATTTTCACCTTTATATCGTCCTTGCGTATCGACGATGAGGGCCAACTCTTCCAAACGCGACGATCTGCTCATCTTCGGCGCTTCTTTAACGTAATTTTCTTTTACCGGCAAAACGATTTCCGGTTCTTCAGCTATTTTCAAACGATTATTCCAAACCCTGGCTCGCGGCCTAAAAGTCGTTTGGACAATATTTAAGACAAAATAATGGAAAGGTCGGCCGTTTACTTTAACAAAAGCAAACAAAACTGCCAATAATCCCACAATTATAGTTATTAAAACAAAAAGCGAAAAATCGAAAAGCTTATAAGAAGCGGCGACAATCACTGCCGCCACTAAAAGGATAATAAACTGGCGAGTGGTTATCGGCCCGATTATCTGGCTTTCGACATCAATAAACTGGGGCACGGTAAATTGCTGCATATTAAAAGACTAATTTGCTATTCAAAGCGATAATTTCCTTGATTTCTTCCCAGCTTAGATATTCCTGACCCGCGCCTTGCCGGCTAGAAACCAAATCTTCCAAACGAGAACCTTTACTAATTGCTTCCTGGACTAGACGTAAATAAAAACGGTTAACTGGGCTTACGCGCCAAGCCTTGATTCCTGCCACCATTTTATCATAACCGTCATTTTCCAACAATTTTATGCGAGAAAAAACTTTAGCGGTCGCTTCAGCCGGTGTTGATCCTAGACGGCGGAAATTAAGCAAATCAAGATACTGAAGTTCTTCTATCGGCCCCATGACTTTAGGAACTGGCTTGATATCGTGCATCTGTGGTCGAGCATCAGAAGGGGCAACCGGACGCCTAGCGGCAATCGGCTGATTAGCGGCAATCGGATTTTTATCAGCTACTTTTTCCGGCGTTTTATTCACGTTAATAGGCCGAGCTGTCGCTTTAACCGCTTCAACTGGCAAAATGGGGGCAGATATTTTTTCCGGACGCGGCTTAACGAAAGCCGGCGCCTGAATAATAGCTGGACTGGTAATAACCGGCGCTATTTTAGCGGCTTCAACAATTTTAGCGACTTTTGGCGCTTCGGCGCTTTTCTCGGCTTCTTTAATAGGAAGATTATCCGGAACTTTATTAAAATCTTTTAAAGAAGGAGTAACGGGAGCTTGTTCGATTGGTGCTGTTTTTTTAAAAGGCGGCAAAGAAACCCTGGAAACAGCAGGAGCTAAAGGCAAAGCGGCTGATTTTTCTACAGCCAACTTCGGTAAATCCTGTTTTTCCGGCAAAGGCAGAGATGGTTCCGGGGAAGACGATGGCAATAATTCCTGCTCATCGGGGGCTTCAATTAATTTTTTCTCTGCCGTTTTTTCTTGAGGAATATTATTTTTTAGCACCTGTTTTGCCGTCGCTAATTCCTCCTTCCTGGAAGCCAATGATTTTTTTAAATCATACGGAGCAACTGGCTGGCCGCCGATATTCGGCGCGCCTTCGGCCTGAGAGATTATCTGTTTAAGGCGATCAAGCCCTTTTTGATCGGGTTTAAGGATGGAAGAATAACGATCGCAAATCTTCATCACCTTTTCAACATCGGCTTCTGATAAACCCAGGCCGCCAATCTTTACGTCCTTAGCTAAAGTATTCTTGGTATCGATACGAGAACGGACACTACGTAAATAAGTAGAAATTATGTTCTTAAAACGGCTTAAAAGATTGTCACTAGGCAAAAAAATACCAGCTTCTTTGATTAATTTTTCCGCATCACGATCAATATCTAAAATCGGCTTCTTCAAAGACAAACCTAAATAATCGGCAACCGGCTGAAATATCTTATCCTTTAATTCCTGAGCTAAGCCTTCAGCGGCTTCTTTGGATAAATTATTTTCACTGGCAATCATTAAGGGTAAATCGACTATAGGAAAAGCCTTAACCATCGCCTTCATAACCAAAGAAGCTAAATCGGTATGATATTTGCTTTCTAAGGCACTTATCGCCTTAACGGCCTCCGGCGAAGAAACTTTGTCGCGGAGATCGGCCGGCAAATTATTAAATTTTTGCAAGTAATCAAACATCGCTTATTTTTTAAAACGGCGCAAACGAGAAATCTCCTGGCTAATCGCCTTATATTCCAGACTTAAAGGCTGACAGGCGGCCAATCGTGATTCCAATTCTTTTATCATATCATTTTCTGGAGATTTGTTTAAATCATTGTCGTCTAAAGACACACTGCTTTCCTGAAGTGTTGTTTTTTTCTCTTCTCCGGTTTTCAGACGATCAAAAGAAATAAGCTCATAGTCTTCTGGATCAAGATCGACCAAACTTTGAGGAAAAAAATAAAGATTGAAATAAGTCTTTAAAACCTGGCGGACAATCTTTTTTTCACTGGAAGAAATGACAGCAACGTTAGGAGAAGTGTTAAGATACTGGGCCAAATGCAAACGGTCAGGATTGTCGGAACCGAAATGGCCGACAAAATCCTTTATAAAATTTTCCACCGTGGCCGTTCTTTTTTCACCACCAACATTTATCGCCTGGCGACTAATAAGTTCTTGGTTGCTGAGCAAAGCTTTCTCTAAATTAGCCTGAAGAGTTTCATCATCAAGCAGGCGAGAAATAAGAGAGCGATTATATTCATCCAATTCATCGCTATCGCTATATTCTAAAATATCAAGCAAATTACTGTTAAAATTTTTGAAAGCGGCGGCTTTTTCCTGAATATTATCAACTGGTAAGTCATCTTCTTCAACCACAGCCTTACCTTTGTGACGTTTTTCCATAATCTCGCTTATTTCCTTGCCCGCCTCGGCGACTTCTTCTTGGCGCCATTCCTCCTCTTCTTGAGAAATTGCAGACTGCTGTTCATCGATAAAGTGTTGATAAGAAGAAGGGTTGTCTGAATTGTCTTTCAAGAAACGACTAGCGGCACCATCTAGCCAACTATCTACAGCCAATAAGCGAACACCGACAATAGTCAATGATAAACG
>CAYPAS010000006.1:0-19400 GCA_964408785.1 uncultured Gammaproteobacteria bacterium
TGTTTAGCTTCGGCGACTGGAGAAAATTATTCTCGTTTTATAGAAAAACGGGCTTTAGGAAGCGCGTTTACTACTATTGGTATTGAAGAGCCGGAAAAAAACGCCGCTATCCAGATGCTTGAAAGTAAGGTAGCCTCCTTAGAAGGCCGTTACGGTATTTATGTTACCTATAATGCTATAGAACAGGCAGTTGTCATGTCGGATAAATATCTGCACGAAAATTCTTTGCCGGCTAAAGCTATAGATTTGTTAGATAAAGCGGCGGCTTTAAGTGCTAAAGAATTCCAGAATGATCCTCAGAAAATGATTTGCGGTCGGGAACAGGTGGCGATGGCTATAAGTGAGTCTACGGGTATTCCGGTTAACAAGATTTCGGTTTCGGAAAAGCAGAAGCTTTTGAGTTTGGAAACAGAGATTCATAAACGCTTGATTGGCCAAGAAGAGGCGGTGGCCGCCGTTTCCGCTAGCTTGAGGCGCGCCCGAGCTGAAATGAAAGACGGCAAGAAGCCGATTGCCAGTTTCCTTTTCCTCGGACCGACTGGTGTTGGTAAAACGGAACTAGCTAAATCCGTCGCCGATGTTTATTTTGGCGATGAAGATTGTTTGATCCGTTTGGATATGAGTGAATATCAGAATCAAGAAAGTATTGGCAAGATGATCGGTAGTGAAGGTGAGCCTGGCTATTTGACGGAAGCAGTTAGGAAAAAACCTTTTTCCTTGATACTTCTTGATGAAGTGGAAAAGGCTCATCCGGATGTGCTTAATCTTTTTTTGCAATTGCTTGACGATGGTCGTTTAACCGACGGGCAGGGCAGGACTATTAGTTTTTCCGAATCGATAATTATCGCTACTTCCAATATTGGCGCTATCTATATCCAGGATCAGATTAAGGCGGGAACAGATATTCAAATTATTAGGCAGGAAATAATTGATAATCAATTGAATAAATACATGCGCCCGGAGCTTATCAACCGTTTCGATGGTATTATCGTCTTCAAACCGTTAAGCGAAGAGAATGTCGTTTCTATCGCTACTTTAATGCTTAAGAAGATAAAGAAGAATCTTGCCGAAAAAGGCGTTGGCTTGAAGGCTGACAAGGATGGCGTCCGTCTTTTGGCTCATGATGGTTATGACCCGAAGTTTGGCGCTCGTCCTTTACGGCGCTTACTTCAAGATAGGATAGAAAATGATATCGCTAACCGCATATTAAGCGAAGAATTGAAAAGGCGTGACACGGTAGTTATTAATAATCGCGGTCAGATAGAAATTGAAAAAGCCGCTAGTTTGTTGGATTAAGTATATGGACGATTATCTTTTTTATTTATTGATTTTTTTAGGGAGTCTGCTTTTGTCGGCCTTGGCGACCTTGCTCGTCCGTTATTTCGCTAAGCGTTTCAAGATAGTCGATGATCCGTCGGGACACGATAATGCTCGTAAAATTCATCGCCAGCCCGTCCCTCTCTTGGGCGGCCTGGCTATTTTTGTCTCTTATTTTTTAGTTATTTTTATTTTTTCGGAAAGATTTTTTGCTGGGGGTTTGTCTTACCGCCATCTTTTTTTCTTTTTTCTCGGCGCTTTGTTGATTGTCTTGGGTGGCGCTTTAGATGATCGTTTTAATTTGAGCCCCTCTAAACAGATAATTTTTCCTTTATTGGCTGCCGTTTCTGTTATCGTGGGCGGCGTGGAAATAGTTAAAATCAGTAATCCTTTAGGCGGTTATATTGATTTAAGTATTTTCCCTTGGATTTCACGCATCCTGATTTTTGCCTGGCTTTTGGGCATGATGTACACGACTAAGCTTTTGGATGGTGTCGATGGCCTGGTTAGTGGCGTCAGCGGCATAGGCGCTTTGATAATTTTTCTTTTTACTTTAAGTACCCGTTATTATCAGCCAGACATCGCTTTTGCTTCTTTAGTTCTAGCCGCCGTTTGTGCTGGCTTCCTAATCTTTAATTGGAATCCGGCTAAGATTTTTTTGGGGGAAGGCGGCTCTTTGCTTCTAGGATATTTACTCGGCGTTTTAGCGATAATTTCTGGCGGCAAGATCGCTATCGCTTTACTGGTAATGGGTATGCCGGTTTTAGATGTTGTTTGGACTATAATCCGTCGTTTATTAAAAGGTCGCAATCCTTTTAGATTCTCTGACCGTTTGCATTTGCATCATCGTTTGCTTGATTTAGGTTTAGGACAGAAGCGGACCGTGCTCATTTTTTATTTCTTTTCCTTTTCTTTCGGTTTGACCGGTCTTTTCTTGCAGAGCCGGGGCAAGCTTTTGGCTCTGTTTTCTTTGGTGGCGTTGATGTTGTTTTCTATAATGATTTTTTATTTTTTTGATCGACGTTTGTCGAAGCGGCCAAAGCTTTTGCTTCATGTCTGCTGTGCTCCTTGCGCCACTTATATAAGTAGTCACCTTCTTTTGCCGAAGTATAAGCTTAGTTGGTATTTTTGTAATCCTAATATAGAGACTGAGGAAGAATACGAAATCCGTTTGCGCTATGTCCGTTTGGCCGCCGATAAATACGGCATCCCTTTGATTGTTGAACCTTATCGCCACGAAGAATGGTTAGAGGAAACAGCTTGCTTCTCCGATGATGAAGAGCGCGGCCGACGTTGCCGGATTTGTTATTACAGCCGTTTAGCGGCGACCATTACCATTGCCGATAACGGAGATTTCGATTATTTCAGCAGCTCCTTATTGCTTAGTCCTTATAAAGACGCGACGGCAATAAAAAATATCAGTCGTAATTTAGCTTCCGGCTCAAAGGTTAATTTTTTGGAAGCGGAAGAATTCCATGCGCCGGAAATAAATAAGCAGTCGCAGGAATTAGCTAAAGAGTTGGGTTTTTATCGTCAGAAATATTGCGGTTGCGAATTTTCTGCCGGCCAGCGGCGGAAAAATAATATTTAAAAATGTTTGTAATAAATAGAAAAAAAATTCTTTCGGTATTTATTTTTATCAGCCTATTCTTACCGCAAGCGCTGCTGGCTTCCGTCGATACGGATGGCGACGGTTATGAAGACGCTTGGGAAATAAAAAATGGCTATTCTCCTTATAATCCAGAAGAAGTAAAGGCGGAAGATAGTGATACCGACAAAGATGGTTTAAGTGATTATTGGGAGTATGTTTTTCATACCAATCCCGAGCAGGCTGATAGCGACAACGACGGTTATAGCGATTATGAAGAAATCGATCACGCTTATGATCCTAATTCCGGCAATAAAAAACGTTTAGAAAGCTGGATAGAGGTTGATCGTGAGCATCAGGAGCTAACTTATGTGGTTTCCGGCCAAGCCTGGAAAAAATTTTCCGTCTCAACCGGCAAGCCAAGCATGCCGACGCCAGCGGGGGTTTATAAGATCTTGAATAAATCGCCTAAGGCCTGGTCGAAAGCTTATGGTTTATATATGCCATACTGGCTCGGTCTAGGAAAGCACGGCGAATTCGGAATCCATGAATTACCAGTTTGGCCTAACGGTTATCGGGAGGGGGAAGATCATTTAGGGAAGGCAGTTTCTCATGGTTGCATCCGTTTGGGCGTGGGTGCGGCAAAATATATTTATGAACGCAGCGCCGTCGCTTCAGAAGTGAGAATAAAATGATTTTTTAAATTGTCTCTGACGTCTTTTTCTGATATAATAAAAAGAAGATAAAGTTTTGAATAAGCAAATTATGAATAAGAGAAATTATCGTTTATCTTGGCTGGTTTTATTATTACCTTTACTGCTTTCGGCTTGCAGTTTTCCTTGGAAAAAATCCGGTCCAGCGGCGGTAGTCACGGGCGATTCTGAGTCCGTGTCTTTTTCTTATTCCAATCAATTAAAAAAATTTAACGACCAAAATGAATTTGTCGATTTTCTTGGAGTAAACCAGGGTGCCGAAGCAATCCCGGCATCAGCTAGCCAAGCAAAAATATCTTGGGTGGAAAATTCCGACAGCCATCGCGATGACATCTTAAAAGTTGCCGGTTCCTATGCCTACGCACTGGATAAGAATAACTTATTAATTTCTAAAATAAATCCCTTTTCCGAAAGCAGTGTTATAAGCACGCTTACTTTTAAATCGCGCCCCTCTGGTCTTATTTTGTCTGATAATTTTTTGGCAGTTTATGGCCTGAACGAGGATTTAGCCAAACAAGACGATTCCAATATTTTAAGTCGGCAGAACCCTTTTACTTTTTTAAAGATTTTCGATATCAGCGAACCGAACAATCCCAAACAGCTTAGGGATTTGAATATAGAAGGCCAGCCACTATCTTTGCGGGTCTATGGCCAATATCTTTATTTGCAGACTTCTTATGGCCGTAATATTGAACAATTATCCTCCCCTTGGCCGCAAGCTATTGATTCGGGCCGCCTTTTGGAAAATGATTGTTCTAGTCAGACGGCTTGCGTGTCGCCGGAAGCCTATTATTTTGATATTGATTACAGTGCTTATTATTTAGAAAATCTTTTGGCGGTAAATATAAAGGATAATTCTGAGGCGCTGGCTGAGAAAATATTTATCCTCGACGAGGGGCATCGCTTAGATTTTTCCGGGGATTCTTTCTATGTAAGCTACTCACCTATAATAAAGGAGGCCACGGTTTTGGCGGCGGCTCGTCGGGAAGTTTTGTCGAACGACATGCCGGAAGATTTAGCGGCCAAGCTTGAAGAATTATCCGGAGCCCCGAGCTATTTATTGTCGCCTCGTGAAAAAGTCCGTAAATCAGAAAGGATTTTTGATGAATATTTTAATTCTTTGGATGATGATAAAAAATTGAATTACCAGACGGCAATAGATGATAGCTACCAGACATTATTAACTAGCCGGCGTAAAGCGGCTGATAGCACGGATATTTTTAAATTTCAGATAGAGGGGGAGGATATCGTTTACCAAGCCAATGCTAAAATTCGCGGCCGTTTGCTGGACTATTTATCGTTTAATGAGCTTGATGGCAAATTGCGTTTAGCGACTAGGCGCGATCCGCTTTCTTTGGGCAGTGAAGAAGGTCATTATTTCAGCAGTCTTTTTGTCTTGGATGATTCTTTGGAAACTATTGGCAGTTTAGAAAATTTAGAAACCAAAGGAGAAGTGGCCGGAGCTCGTTTCGCGCTTTCTCGCGCTTATTTATTGCCAGTTAACGAATCAGAACCGCTTTATGCTATTGATATAAAAGACGGACGCGAATTAAAAGTCTTAAATCCTGTTAGTTTGTCTGGCGCCGTTTTCTTAGCGCCGCTTTCCGCTGATGGTGAAAAATTAATCAGCCTTGGATACTATCAGGGTGGGGCGGGGGACGCGTCGAACGGCGGCTTGAAATTATCTCTTTTGGATTTTTCTAATACCTCTGAGCCAGCGGAAATCGATAGCTATCTTTTGGGTGATGAAAAAAGTCGTAGTTTAATAACTAGTGACAAAACATCTTTCTTTTTTGATGAAGCAAGTAATAATCTAGCTCTGCCGATTTCTTTATATGAAAAATCCGGTCGTTTGAATTTTGCCGGAATCCTGCTTTTCAGCACCGCGGGAAATAAATTGGAATTGCGGGGCAAGATAGATCATTCTAGCGGCGGTTACTTCGATGAGAAAGACCTTTGGTCGGGAATTACTTATTACAATAACGACGTTAAGAGGGCTTATTTGAATAATTCTTATCTATTGACTTTTTCTAATAAATTTTTGAAAATCAATTCTCTGGATGATATTAATTCTGTTAAGGAATTAAAACTTTCAGACGAAGGAGATGATAAGATATTAGCAACGCCCGCCGCTAGTCAGACAGAAGCTGGTGATAAGACTGAAGACGGTGCTGGCGCTAGCGCGACAATAAATGATAGTATACCCGCTTCAAACAATCAGGAGGGAATTATCACATCTCCAGAAGCAGGTTTAGAAAATCAAGAATCTTTGCCGGTAGAAAGTAATGCTGGTGAAAATAACATTGAAGGCGGTACGGCTGAAAATACGCCGGCTGATATTCCCGCCGCTATGCCGGATGAAGCGCCGGCCCCTTAATCCTAGTTTATTATGAAGTATAAAAGATTGATACCGCTAGCCGTTTCTTTGCTCGTTCTTTTTTTGAACGAAGCTTTTTTCTTTTGGCCGAGCGGTATTTTCGTCCTGCTTTCTTTGGCTATTATTGTAATGTTTTTGGGAGCTATAGCTATTCTTGGCCAAGAAGGGCGGGAACATTGGCTTTTGGCGATTTCTCCTACGCTTTTGATTGCCGGCGGTTCCGCCTATTCTTTGGTGATTTATAATTTTTATTTGATTCAGGCGCTTTTTATCTTTTCTTTTATTTATTCTTTTTGGTATTTGCGTAATCTTTATTATTTTTCCAAACGTTCCCAGGAAAAAGATGTCTGGAGGGAAAGAATCGGCAATCTAATGGCCGCTGGTACTTTTTTAACGGCTTTTACCGCCGCTAGTTTTGCTTATCGCTTGCCGCTTTTTCTTGGCTGGTCTTTTCTTTATCGCTTACCGGGATTTTTTGTTTTTTCCTTCTTACTTCTTTTCCAATGGTCAGCCTTAGAAAAAGATTCGGCCTCTAATCAGGGCGTGACAGCCATAAGCTTGTTATTGTTAATGGAATCAGCTTGGGCTTTTTCCTGGTTGCCTTTAGAAAGCGATATCTTAGCTTTGATTTTTGCCATTGTTTCTTATCTTCTCTTGACTTTCGTACGCTTAGAAGCCAAGGGACATTTTGATCGGCGTTCTATCCGACTGCCTTTAGCGTTTAGCATTTTAGCGATAATCCTTTTGATATTAACAGCCCGCTGGCTTTAAGAAAAAATACATATGTCTATTAAAAATGATAATGATAAAAAAATCCGTTTGTTGTCGGTATTACTGCTTGTTGGCGGTTTGGCGGCGGGATTTTTGGGCGGTTTAATTGCTCAGCAATTTTCCGGCGGTTATTCGTCCTCGCTTTCTAGCGATTTAGATTTGAATGGCTTAGACAAAGAACGTCTTTCCCGTTTAGTTATTAGTGAACCAAAGAAAGTGGTCGTTAACCAGGATCTTAAGCTTTCGGAAACCATTAATAATATTAAGCCGGTAATTGTCGGTGTTTTTTCCGAAATAGCAACTAGCACGGAAAAAGATTTATCTGGTGATTATTATGATTTACGCTCACCTCTCTTCAGTGGTTTAATAACCACTTCCGATGGCTGGGTAATCGCTTCGGTTCCGAAAGAAATCAAGAATGGTTTTAAGACCAAGGGTTATGTGGCTATTGATAATAATCGTCATCTTTATCACATCGATCAGATTTATTCCCGGAAAGATATACCTGGAGATCTTTTGATTTTTCATTTATCCGGCGCTAAGGATTTGCCAGTTAAGAAAATTTCTTCCCGTTCGGAAATAAGCTTGGGGGAAAATTTGGTGGCCGTTAAGAGCGCTGATTCGGCTTGGCCAACTTCGCTTTCCTCAGTGGCTGATTATAGCGGCGTTTTAGATAGCGATACTTTAAGGGCGGAATTTACTATTTCCGGCCAGGAAAAAGGGGGGGTAGAAAATTCTTTCGCCTTTGATTTATCTGGCAGCCTAGTGGCTGTCGTTTCTCGAGATAATCAAGCCATTCCTGCTTTTACTCTCAATAATCTCTGGCGCTCCCTAGCTGTTAAGGGGGCTAGCTCGACAGCACCTTCCCTGGGAGTTAATTATTTAGATTTATCTCTCTCTATGCTTTCTGGTACAAGTTTAGAGAAGGGGGCTTTGATTTATCCGGACGCCGACAAGGTCGCCGTCAAAAAAGATAGCCCAGCGCAAACAGCCGGTTTGAAAGAGGGAGATATAATAACCTGGGTTAACAATCAACAGTTAGATAGCAGTAACGGCCTAGCGGAGGTGGTTTCTCGTTATCAGGCCGGCGATAAGGTGGTTATTACTTATTTGCGTGATAACCAGGAAAAAGAAGTTGAAGTTAAATTGGGTGTCTTAAAATAAAATTATGAAAATCGCTTCTTTGGATAAAGCCCGTGATTTATCTGGGCGAAGAGTTTTCTTGAGGGTCGATTTTAATGTCCCTTTATCTGACGGGCGCATCATTGATGATTATAAGATAAAAAGCGGCTTAGAAACTATTGAATATTTGGTCGCTAAGGGGGCTAAAGTGATAATCGCTACCCACCTGGGAGAGCCGCAGGGTTACCAGGGGGAATTTTCCTGCGCTCCTATCGCTCGCGCTTTGAAAAAACTTTTAAAGAAGGAAATTTTATTTGCTGGTCGGGCTGATTGGGAAAAAGTTTTCCAGGCGGTTAATAAATTGCCAGATGGTTCTTTGCTTTTTTTAGAGAATCTTCGTTTTAACTCTGGGGAGTATGATAACGACAAGAAATTCGCTAAAACATTAGCTTCCTTGGCGGATATTTATGTTAACGACGCTCTGGCAGTCAGCCATCGCCGCCAAGCTTCGATTGCCGCGCTTTCAGAATTGCTGCCTAGTTACGCGGGGTTTTTATTAGAAAAAGAATTAAAAGCTTTTGATAAGGTTATGTCGCCAGAAAAACCGCTTTTGGTTATTATGGGCGGCGCTAAAATAAGCACGAAGGCCCCGCTAATTTCCAAGATGAAAAGCGGCGCTGATAATATTCTTATCGGTGGCGCTTTGGCTAATAATTTTTGGAAATATCAGGGATTTGAAATTGGCCTTTCTAAATACGACAAAGATAGTGAGCAATATATTGCTAGATTTTTTCGGAAGAGCGGTGCTTTAGACAAGAAGATAATCTTGCCATTAGATGTGGTTGTTAAAGGTGGTAATGGCGAGGCGCGGGTAACAATCCCGTCTGAGGTGAAAAAGAATGATTGTATTTTAGATATCGGGCCTAAAAGTATTGAGTATTATTGCCAGTTGATTAAAGGAGCCAAGACCATGGTTTGGAACGGTCCTTTGGGAAAATTTGAAGAATCAAGTTATCGTCACGGAACTATGACAGTTGCCAGAGCTTTAGCTTCGCGTTCTTCCGGCCGCGCCTTCGGTTTGGTGGGCGGCGGCGAAACCGTAGCGGCTATCAAGGCGAGCGGCATGGCTGAATACGTCGATTGGATTTCAACCGCTGGCGGCGCCATGCTCACTTTTCTAGGCGGCGGCCAGATGCCGGGATTGAAACAGTTAATTAAAAAAATATGATAGCCATCAAGGATTTTCATTTAAGAGAGATTATCGATTCCCACGGTCGGCCAGCTTTAGAGGCCGGCTTGTCTTCGGCTGATCGTTTTTTTTGGGGCAGTGCGCCTAATAGCGATTCAGATGAAGGCCTTTTATTTCGTGATAAAGAAAACAAGCGTTATCGCGGCGAAGGGTTGGCCGGTTTTCTCCGTCAGGTAGAAGGGCGTTTGCGTCCGGGTTTGCCAGGAAGAAAATTTTCTGGACAAGAAGAGTTTGATTCTTATATTAAAGAGGCTTTGGGCGAGGGAATGAAGGCCGCCACCT
Organism: uncultured Gammaproteobacteria bacterium; assembly: GCA_964408785.1. Classification (GTDB taxonomy): domain Bacteria; phylum Patescibacteriota; class Patescibacteriia; order Patescibacteriales; family UBA12465; genus UBA12465. Next base: position 9,420 of record CAYPAS010000006.1, read on the forward strand.
TTGCTTTTTCTGCCGCCTTTGCCCGTTTGTCGGCAGATTCTTCTAAACAAGAATTATTTGTTTATTTACAGCAGTCTTTTTCTTTAGCAGCGCCTAGTTTTCCTCGCCCGATTTTTAATATTTTCGATGGCGGCGCCTATGCTGATACTAATCTTGATTTTCAGGAATTCTTGTTAGTGCCGAAAGCTGGTAGTTTTTCTGAAAGTCTTCGCTGTGGCGTTGAAACTTATCGTGAGTTAGCTCACGTCTTAAGAGAATCAGGCTATGATAGCGATGTTGGTAGCGAGGGCGGTTACGCGCCTGATTTAGAATCAAGCATTGAAGCGATAGAATTGATTATGGCGGCGGCTATTCGCGTCGGCTATCAGGCCGGCCGTGATTTCCATCTTGGCTTGGATATTGCCTCTTCTTTGCTTTATGAAAGTTCTAGCCATAAATATATCTTTTCTTTGGATGGAGCGCGTTTAGGCTCCGCGGATTTAATAAGTTTATACAATGATTGGTTGGCTAAATATCCTTTGCTGTATCTAGAGGATGCTCTTGCCGATGACGACTGGGCTTCTTGGAATAAGTTGACAGCTGAGCTTGGTAATCGGCTCTTGATTGCCGGCGATAGTCTTTTTGCTAGTAGTGCTGATCGCTTGCGCCAGGGTTTAAAGGAAAAAGCGGCAAACACTATAGTTATTAAGCCGATTTTAAGCGGCACATTGACAGATGCCGTGAATTGTATAATATTGGCTAAGAAGCATGGTTATAAAGTCGTGCTTTCCCAGGAAATAGGAGAAACTAATGACGACCTAGTAAGCGATTTGGCGGTAGCTCTTAGTGCGGATTTTTTCAAAGCTGGATCGCTTTCTCGCGGAGAAAGAGTTGGCAAATACAATCGCTTGTTAGCTATTTCTGAATTACTGGGTAATTCTTAGAATATGAACGAAGATGTTCCGCTTAGTAGCGAAGGAGAAAATCGTCGGCCAAGGCCGGTGGTTTTATTATTGCTCGATGGTTGGGGCATAGCCTCAGCAAACGAAGCTAACGCGATAACAGCAGCCAAGACCCCGGTTTTTTTGAAGATAGTCCAGGAATATCCAGTCGCCGCTCTCAATCCCGGCAAACTTAGTTTGAATGAGCGCTATTTAGTTTTAGGCAGCGGCCAAAATGAAATTACTGAAGATACTCTTGGTCTATCAGCTATTATTTCTAAAGCCGGTTTGAAACAGCTCAAATTAGCCGAGACAGAACGTTTTGCCGCTTTAACGACCATGTTTAATGGCCGCCAAGAAGACCGTTTTTCCGGAGAAGATTGGAAAATAATTTCTTCAGCGGAAAACAACCATAGCGTTAAACCTTTCTTGGTTTTTAAAAGATCCGTTAAAGCCCTGCTAGAAGCTATTAATAAAGAAGACGACTCTTATGCCTTTATTGCAGCTTCTTTACCTTATTTAGACTTAACCGCTTCCACTGGAGATTTTTCCGCTGCTAAGAAGGCAGTAGCTGATATAGATAAATCACTAAAAGCAATCCTGGCAGCTGTTTTAGAAAAAAAAGGATTACTAATAATATCATCAGCGGCGGGTAATGCCGAGAAGATGCGTGATTTTAGCACTGATATGATTGATAATAGTATAACTGTTAATCCCGTACCGTTTATTATCTGTAGTGAGGATTACAAAGGAAAAACCATTGGTTTATCTGATCCCATGAATAACGATTTAAGCCTGCTTGCGCCGGCGGGAAATTTTTCAGCACTGGCTCCTAGCATCTTAAAGATTTTGGGAATAGAGCAGCCAGAGTCGATGAAAGGAAAAAGCTTGATTTAAAAAATAAAAAAACTGCCGTAATGGCAGTTTTTTGTTATCTTATAATTTTTAAGAAATAATGATATTGGCTAGTAGGCTGACGATAATACCGATTAATCCGCCGATAGCTACTTGTAGCGGCGTGTGACCGATGTGTTCTAAAAGCTTGGGATAGCTTTGGTCGAGGAACTCATCTTCTTTTAAATCTTTTACTAAGACATTCAAGGTTTTTCCGTGCTGGCCAAGGTAATTGCGCAGTCCGATGGCGTCAGTAATGACAATGGCCGCAAAAACGAAGGAAGCGGCGAATATTGGATCATCTATGCCTAATCTCAAGCCGATAATAGTTGTCAGGGCAGTGACCGTAGCTGTATGCCCCGAAGGCATATCAGAATAAGAAAAGATATCACGCCAATGGATTTTTCTTTTGAATGAGCGCAGTATTACTTTTGTGCCTTGGGCGGCGATAAAAGCGGCTATCGGGCAGATAAGGTAAATGTACATAAGATTTTTCTTCTTTTAGATATCCAAATTTTTAACTTTTTTTGCGTGAGTCTGGATGAAGTTTTTTCTGGGAGCGACATTGTCGCCCATTAACATATCAAAAATCTGATCAGCTTTAGCAGCGTCTTCAACCGAAACCTGTTTGACTATGCGTCTTTCTGGATCCATAGTCGTTTCCCAAAGCTGTTCCGGGTTCATTTCACCTAAACCCTTGTAGCGTTGAATGCTTATCTTGTTGTTTGTTTTTTTCTTGTCTTCATCTTCGCCCTTCTTACCCTTTTTCGGTGCTTCCAGTTCGATTTCTTCTTTTGCTTCCTCGTCATTTTCTTCGCCGATCTCAGTGGCCTCTTCTAGAGTTCCCCCTAGTTCTAAGACTATCTTTTCTTTTTCTTCATCGCTATAAGCATAGTGGACGGCTGTTCCTTTTTTCAATTGATATAAAGGCGGCTGAGCGATATAAATGTGGCCACCATCGACTAATTGCGGGAAGTGGCGGAAGAACAGGGTTAAAAGCAGGGTGCGGATATGAGCGCCATCGACGTCAGCATCGGTCATGATAATGATGCGATGATAACGAAGCTTGCTGAGGTCGAGCTGGTCGTCGATGTTAGTGCCTAAAGCGATAACTAAATTTTTGATTTCGTTATTGGCTAGCATTTTATCCATGCGGGCGCGTTCAACATTCAATATTTTGCCGCGTAGAGGTAATATTGCTTGGAAACGGCGGTTGCGGCCTTGTTTAGCACTGCCGCCAGCCGAGTCTCCCTCGACGATGTATAATTCACATTCTTCCGGATGACGACTGGAGCAATCAGCAAGTTTTCCTGGCAGGGTCAGTCCTTCTAAAGCGCCTTTACGTAAGATAGTTGCTCTAGCCGTTCTGGCGGCTAGGCGAGCTTGGGCGGATAAGATACATTTACCAACTATTGCCTCTGCCTCTTTCGGGTTTTCTTCTAAAAAGGTATTGAAAGCTTCTCCAAAAGCGGTTTCGACATAGCCCTTGGTATCAGCGTTGCCTAATTTACCTTTGGTTTGACCTTCAAATTGCGGATCAGGAAGTTTGACACTGATGATCGCGGTTAAGCCTTCACGGACATCTTCACCGCTTAGGTTTTCCTGTTTTTCTTTTAAGATGTTTTTGTTGCGAGCGTAATTGTTCAGTGTTCTAGTTAAAGCGGCGCGGAAACCGGCGACATGAGTACCGCCTTCAGGGTTATGGATATTATTAGCAAAGGCCAAAAGATTTTCGTTGTATTCGTCGTTGTACTGCAAAGCAACTTCTACTTTGGTACCGCTTATTTCTCTTTCAACATAAAAGACGGTTTCGTTCTTGACGGTTTTATTACGATGTAGGGAACGGATATACGATTTTATACCGCCTTCGAAATGGAATTTATATTTTTTAGGACGGTGGCCGGGGCGCTGGTCAAAGACATTCATCGTGATACCTTTTGTCAGATAGGTTTGTTGACGCAAACGATCAAGTATTTTCCCCCAATTAAATTCCAATTCGGTGAAGATGGTAGCATCGGGCTTGAAAGTGATGGTCGTGCCAGTGTTGTCAGATTTTCCTACCGACTGTATAGCCTTAAGAGGGGAGCCGGTTTTGTATTCCTGCATCCAGACTTTGCCGTCACGACGGACCTCCGCCTTTAAATATTCGCTAAGGGCATTGACTACGGAAACACCGACGCCGTGTAAACCGCCGGAAACTTTATAACCGCCACCGCCAAATTTTCCGCCGGCGTGCAGTTTAGTTAAAACGGTTTCTAGGGCGGAAACCCCGGTCACCTTGTGTTTTTCTACGGGAATACCGCGACCGTTATCGGCAACCGAAACCATGCCGTCGGCTAGCAGGGAGACGCTTATTTCGTTAGCATAACCCGCCATCGCTTCGTCGATGGAGTTATCAACCACTTCCCAGATAAGGTGATGCAAGCCGGCGCCAGAGGTTGAGCCGATGTACATGCCGGGACGTTTGCGTACCGGATCAAGACCTTCAAGGACGGTTATTTGGTCAGCACCGTATTCGGAATTTTTTTTGTTTTCGTTTGGCATATCTAGTTTCTTTTATCTTCCGTCAAAATAAAAAATCCTGCTTTCTTCGATCTTTTTAGAAGGAGGACTTCTTATCCGCAGTCATTATTTTTAAACATTTATCTAAGATTATTTTAGCAAAAAAGAGCTCGCTTGGCAATCCTTTTAGCCCTGTTAATAGCGATATTTTCATTGCTTGTCAATAGATTTTTCCGGCTTTTTCTGTGGCTTTTCCATCTGGGCGTGGCTATGCTATAATAAGGAATAAATACTAAAAATATGGGAGAAAAATATCTGATTGCTAATTGGAAAATGCGCTTGCCTCTAGCTTCTAGCGCGGTTTTGGCGAAAAAATTCCGTAACAGCCAGCGTTTGGCGGCGGGGCATTGCCGTGTTGTTGTTTGTCCAGATTTTTTGGCTTTGCCGGCTGTTAGTCAGATATTAAAAGGTTCTAAAATTCTTATTGGCGCTCAAGATTGCGCTCCCGAAGCAAGAGGCGCTTTAACCGGAGAAGTATCTGCTTTAGATTTGCGCCAGAGCGGCGCTAAATATGTTATACTTGGCCACAGCGAGCGACGCTTACTAAACAGTGAGTCATCGGCAATGATAAAACAGAAGATAAAAATCGCTTTAGAGGCTGGCTTGCGGCCGATAGTTTGTTTGGGGGAAAGCGCCGCTAAGAAAAGCGCCGCCGCTGCTGATAAATATTTGCGAGAAGAAGTCGGCCGCTTATTAAAAGATTGTCAGATAAAAAACAAAGAACGTTTGCTCTTGGCCTATGAACCAGTTTGGGCGATAAGCACTGGCCAGGGGGCTGCCGCCTTGCCGGCGAAAGAAGCGGCTAGACGTCAAAATCTTTTAAAAAAAGAAGCGCGTCGTTATCTCCCTTATTTTCCGGAAGTCCTTTATGGTGGTAGTGTTAACGCCGCTAATGCCGCCGCTTATTTGGCGGAAAAAGATATAGATGGATTACTGGTTGGTGCCGCCTCTTTAGATTTAAAAAGTTTTTCTAGCTTATGTTAACTATTATTGCCTTAATATTATTAGCGGTTTCGGTGCTAGTCATGCTCTCTATAATTATTGGCAAATTTCCAGCTTTAGCGATTCTAAATGTCGATAATCTGCCAGGAAAAAAAGAATCGGAATTCAAGGATAGAATTATTAAATCAAGAGTGGAAAGGGATGTAGCAAATCTGATCGGTAATATTTCTCGGGTTTGGCTAGAATTCCGTCGCCGTTTGTCTGGTATTCTTAAACGCCACCAAGAACAATTAAAAAAAGCTAAGAATCTTCACCGTTTAGAAGAAAAATTGCCGTGGTTAGAAAAACAGCGCCGCCTGAAAGTCCTTTTATTGGAAGCGGAAGATTCTTTGAAGAAAGAAGACGAAGAAGCCGCCGAAGCTAAATTAGTCGAGGCCGCTAGTTTAGATCAAAGGAATTTGCGCTCGTTTTTCCTTTTGGGAGAAATATATGCCAATCAGAAAAAATTTGCTGAAGCGCGGCAGACTTTTGATTATGCCTTGAAACTGTCTTTGCAGGCTGATAAGGAAAATGAATCTCCGGAAATAACGGCGCAGGAGATATTGTTTTCTTGGTCGCAGGCGGAAAAAAGCGCCGGCGACAACGCTGCCGCCCTGGAAAAATTGCGGGAAGCTTTGGATCATGAGGCTAATAATCCTCGTTATCTTGATTTAATTATAGATTTAAGTATAATGGAAAAAGATAAGCGCTCCGCCGAACTTTATTGGCAGAAATTAGCGGCGGTTAATCCGGAAAATAATAAGTTAGGTGCTTGGAGGGAAGAGATAGATAATTTAGAAGCGCCGTTGTAGCTCAGTTGGTAGAGCATCTCCATGGTAAGGAGAAGGTCACCGGTTCAAGCCCGGTCAACGGCTCAGAAGAAAAACAGACACAAAATGCCTGTTTTTTGTTATTTATGGCTTAGTTGACAAAAACCAAAAAATAGTGTATAATTGATAAGAAACTGGGATAGTATTTCTAGTTTTATAAAAAAGAACTTTAAAAAATAAATAAAATATAAATAGGAGAAGTAGAAATGAAAAGAGAAGAAGCGATTAGTTTTTCTATTGCAGGAATGTTTATCGTTTTTGCAATTGTATTAGTTGGGGTTTTTGTGCCCATGTTCACTGTTTTAAGTTTGGCGCCAACTTTTTTGTTAACTATTTTTATCGCTGTTTTTTTTCTATGGTTTATTGTTTATAGAAAAAATAGTGGTTTTATTTTGAAGATTAACAAGAATATGGCTGTTGCTATTTCTTTTATGGGGCGAGAACTTGTTATATTAAAAGATGGCTGGTATTTTTCTTTAATTTATCTTGGTTTAGATAAATTGGAGAGGGTTTATGACTTAAGTGACCAGATGATAAAACTGGAACTTGTTGAAGGTAAATTGGGAGATGTGGATATTAGTGATGGGTCGATAGGAGTGATTGTGTCTTTTTATTATCACATTGTTTGTCCCGAAAAAACATTTCTTAAAACAAGAAATGAAAATAGACTAGTGTCTGAGAAAGTAGAGGCGGCTATAAGGTCGTATTTAGGGCAATATGATTTGGAAGGCATTATAGAGCATAAGAGCCATTTCAATATCTCTTTAATATGTTCTAATATTAAAGCAGAAAAAAATCAAAAGAATTTTACTAAATCTACAATATCTGACACCGAGATATATGTAGAAATGATGTCTTATGGCATTGAGCCATTAAGCGTTGCTGTTTTGGACATAATAATGTCAGAAAGCGTAAAAAAGCAGCGAGCCCAGGAATTTGAAGCCAAAGAGCTTTTGTCAGCCGAGACTGTTAAGGTTGACATTAGTAAAAAGTTAGCCGAACAAGAAATTGTAAAGGCCGAAGCAGAAGCTAAAAAGAAAGAATTATTGGCCGGTGCTGACGCTAAGGCTATCGAGGCCAGGGGAGCTGCTGAGGCAAGGGTCTCAGAAAAAAGGATTGCCGTTTTAAGCAAGGCTAGTGATTCGACGTTGGGTTATATGGCGTCTGTTAGTAAATACGAAAACCTTTCAAAAAGTGGCGCTTCGATATTTATTAATGAGTCGAGTGATAGCAATAAAAATACTTTGCCTTTTCAGGCGGCGACCATTAGTCAAATAGTAAAAGATCAAGACAAAAATCAAGACAAAAAAAAGGGAGATAAAGAAGATGGAAATAGGACACAAAAGCGTTGAAGATGAAAAAGATGAAAAAGGAAAAAAAGAAGAAAAAGATGAAAAAGGAAAAAAAGAAGAAAAAGAAGTTAACTGGAAAAGTTATTTGATCTATTTATTAGCATTAATACCGGGGATTGTTGGTTATGTCTCTTACTTTATTTTAGAGGCTAAAGTTGGCGCATTCCTAGCACTAATTTATTCCTCGCCTCTTCCTTTCTTTTCTTTTTTGCTTATAATGTTTGTTTTTTATTCTTTAAAGAACGACAATGTATCGGGCAATGGGCTTTTGGCTACGGTTGTTTGTTCTTCTATTTTTTTAATATTAACTGTTTCTTGTGTAATATATTCTAGTGTTGCTAAAGACGAAGTTGATTTAAAAAAAATGCATGGCCAGGAAGTTTATTTCGAAGACCTTGAATTCGGCAAAAAGATAATTTTTTTAGGGCCGAATGAAGAAAGTCTTTGGCAGAATTTTCCTTCTGCCCCGGCACATTATTCTATGCACTCTTCCATTGGAGACGCTAATTTCAAATTAGTGTTTTCCGATGGCAGCGAGTATCCAGGGGATTTTAGCGGGATTCCCAATAAGAATAATTCACAATTTAAAATAGTTTCGCTTGCCGCCGAAAAACAGGCGATAACTATAAACATTGAAAAACTAGGAGCTCAATAGAGCTCCTTTTTGTTTATTTATAGCTTTATGTTATAATTTAAAAAGAATATAAAATTCAAAAACATGAAAAAGATTATTTTAGGATTAATATTATTAACATTAGTTTTTCTTAATTTTAATCCAGTCTTAGCAGCCGATGGTACTGTTAATGCCACCAACACAGATTCCTCCCAATCCCTAACAAACCCCTTAGGTGATATAGATAGTCCCAATGCTTTGATTGGTAAGGTTATTAATTCCATAATCGGCGTTGTCGGTTCTATCGCTCTTCTGATGTTTATTTATGGTGGCTTCGTCTGGATGCTCTCTGGTGGTAATCCTAATAAAATAAAGCAGGGTAGAGAAATAATCGTTTGGTCAATTTTAGGTTTGGCGGTTATTTTGTTCTCTTACGCCCTGGTCCGCATGACCATCAATTTTGTTTCTCTTAATTTTTAGAGCTTTTTAAGGCATTTAAATGAAGTTTGACAAGGACTGGCTTTTTTCTTATCATAAGATAGTTAAATAAGGGTCGATACCAAAGCGGTCAACTGGGGCAGACTGTAAATCTGCTGGCCTTGCGCCTTCGTTGGTTCGAATCCAACTCGGCCCACCTTAAAACTATGCCACTTATCAGATCAGACAAGATCGGCCTCGGCTTGCTCAAGATTTTCGTTATTGAATTCTTGGTCTCCGGCCTTATCATTTCGCTACTTTTGATTATCTGATATGCCGGAACTTCCTGAAGTCGAAACCATTAGACGCGATTTAGAAAAAGCGCTCGGCGGTCGTCGTTTGCTTTCTCTAGAAATCCTTGCCGCCAAATCCGCCCCGCAATCGGCGGTTTTTTTGAAGCGCCATTTGCTTGAAAAACGCCTTTTAGCTATCTTGCGCCGGGGTAAGCTTTTAATTCTTTCTTTCGAAGGTGAGGCTTATTTGCTTATCCATCTAAAAATGACCGGCCAGTTGATTTTTTTGTCTGGCGATTCCCGAGTGGCTGGCGGCCACAGTCTGGGTAGTAAAAAGAGCAGGGCGGCGGATTCTTGGTTGACGGCTGTCGGCGGCGATTTGCCGAATAAACACACTCGAGCGGTTTTACTTTTTGAGGGCGGCGGTCGTTTGTATTTTAATGATTTAAGACGTTTCGGTTATTTGAAATATTCTGATAAAAAAGATTTGGATCGTTTAATCGCCGCTAATTACGGACCAGAGCCATTGACTCCGAGTTTTAGCTTCTCCGCCTTTAGCCGTATTTTTTCCGGTAATCGCCAAATAAAACCCCTGCTTTTAGATCAAAAGAAAATCGCCGGCCTGGGTAATATCTATGTGGATGAGACGCTTTTTGCCTCTGGCATCCGGCCTGATCGTCGCGCTGATAGTCTGGAAGAAAAAGAGAAGCGTAGTCTTTATCAGGCGATAAATCGCATTATTAAGAAAGCCGTCGAAGAAAGAGGTACGACATTTAGCGATTATGTCGATGCTAGCGGCCGTCGCGGCGGTTATTCTCGCCTACTTAAGGTTTATGGACGTGGCGGCGAGGCTTGTTTGAAATGCGGTCGCAAGCTTGAAAAAACCAAGATTTCCGGCCGTGGTACGCATTTTTGCCCTTATTGCCAGAAATAGGTATTTTTGTCCAGGATAATTTGACTTTTCTTGTCTTTTTTTATATCTTTAAGAGGCAGAAAAGATTATTTTAAAATTAAGAAAAAAATATGTCCCAGGATAACATGATCAAGTTGGAATGCACTGTCTGCAAGACTGTCACGCATCATTCCAGGAAGAACAAGAAGGTTATTAAGGAACGCCTC
>CAYPAS010000007.1:0-18244 GCA_964408785.1 uncultured Gammaproteobacteria bacterium
TTTTTCATAGTATTACCCCCCTTCTTAAAATTAAAATATCTTTTAAAATTATTTTTTTATAAACGGCATCTTTAACTATCTATATTATATAACTTATAAAAATAACAAGCAATACTTTTTCGCTCAAAAAAATTTTTTTTGAATATTTTTTTAGCGTGATAAAAATAAAATAACAAAAAAAATTATTGATTGATTTTAAGCAATGAATACGCGGTTAAAATTAATCACGTGCGCTTCTCTATTTTTTATAAAAAAAATTTTTTCAATTATCTAACAGTAACTTTATCCACAAAAAAATAAAAAATAAAAAAAATTTTTCACAAAAATATTTTTTTTATTAAAAAATTTATTTTTTAACGAGGGTCGGATAACAAAAAAATACGTCGCCTGATTCCGTAGGCGACGTATTTCGTCTTATCATTTTCGCGACTCCATCAATTGCCGATCTTCTCTCGGAAATAGCCCTTCAATTCCTGAATAGCTACCCTTTCCTGCTGCATCGTATCGCGATCGCGTATAGTAACAGTATCGCTCTCTAATGACTCAAAGTCAATAGTCAGACAATAAGGAGTGCCGATTTCGTCTTGGCGGCGATAACGTTTACCGATATTACCATTATCATCAAATTCACAGCGCCATTCCTGTTTCAAGTTATCAAAAACACTTTTAGCTTTCTCAACCAACTCCGGCTTATTCTTTAATAACGGAAAAACCGCTATCTTTATCGGGGCTAAACGCGGCGATAATTTCAAAACCGTCCGTTCGCCGTCTTCAACCGCCTCTTCCTGATAAGCATCGGTTAAAAAAGCCAAGAACATGCGGCCGACTCCGACCGAAGTTTCAATGACATGCGGTAAATATTTTTCCTGGCTAATCGGATCCAAATAGCTTAAATCCTTGCCAGAGAAACGGCTGTGCTGTCCGAGGTCATAATCACTACGAGTGTGGATACCTTCCAATTCTTTAAAGCCAAAAGGAAAATTATATTCGATATCATAAGCTTCTTTAGCATAAAAAGCTAGATTTTCATGGCGGTGCCATTTAAGATTTTCCTCTTTCATCCCTAAATTAAGATAGAAATTCCACCGCGTCTGCTTCCATTTTTCATAATGTTCGTTATCTTCTCCTGGTTTTATGAAATACTGCATTTCCATCTGTTCAAATTCGCGAGTCCTAAAAATAAACTGCCTGGCGGTTATTTCATTGCGGAAGGCTTTACCGATCTGGGCAATACCGAACGGCAAACGTACTCTAGCGGAATCAAGGACATTTTTAAAATTAACATAAATCCCCTGGCAGGTTTCACCTCTTAGATAAACCGGCTCCTTAGTCCAATCACCAGTAAAATTACCTAGATTAGATTGGACTAGCAAATTAAATTTTTTTCCGGGGGTAAAGTCGCTGTTGCCGCAAGTCGGACATTTTATCTTATGGCGGTTCTCATCAAAGATACGATTTATCTCTTCCTCACTCATCTTTTCGTCGGCAAATACTCCGGCCTCTTCCAATAAACTATCTAAACGCAAACGAGCGTGGCATTTACGACATTCTGTTAGCGGATCAGAAAAGCCAGCGACATGGCCAGAGGCCTCCCAAATCCTCGGACTCATAAAAATCGCTGAATCCAAACCGACAATATCTTCACGTAATTGCGTCATCGCTCGCCACCACTCTTTTTTAATGTTGTTAGCCAACTCCACGCCGTAAGGGCCAAAATCATAAACCGCGGGAAAACCCTCGTAAATTTCCGATGATTGAAAAACGAAGCCGCGACGCTTGCAAAGAGAGACGATTTTTTCCAATTGTTTTTCTTGTTTATTTTGAGACATATATTTACATTTCCGCTAAAGGCTTAATACCGAGCAGTCCTAAAGAATTCTCCATGACGATGGTGGCCGCTTTAATCAATGATAAACGAGCCTGCCGGCTAGCCTGGTCAGCTTTTAATATATTAGTTGAATGATAATAATCGTTTAAAAGCTGGGCTAGCTCAAAAACATATTTACTGACTTCACTGGGATCGTTTTTTAAATAAGCGGAAAAGGAAATCTCCGGATACTTTGATAATTTTACCACTAGCTGTTTTTCCTTTTCTTCTTTTAATAAACCCGGGGTGTATTCTTCGAGAGCTTCTTTACGCAAAATACTCTGCAAGCGGGCAAAAGTATAAAAAACATAACAAACCGTGTAACCATCAAAACGCGAAGCTGACTGGATATCAAAAACTATTTCCCTATCAGCACCGACTTTGAGCATTTCGAATTTAATAGTCGCCTTAGCCAGCTCCCAAGATACGGAAGATATTTTTTCCGCGGTCCAATCTGGATGCCGGGAAGAAGTCTCTTCTTGTAATTTGTCTAATAACAATTTCTTCAGTTCATCATAAGTAACGATATTGCCGCTCCTTGAAGACATCATGCCGCTGGGTAAGGTAACAAAATCGTAACCGAGATGTTTGAACGGCTTATCATAGCCAGCTAATTCTAAAACTTTGAATAATTGTTTAAAATAAAGGGATTGTCGGATATCAACGACATAAATCGATTCATCAGGAGAATAAAGGGAAAATTTCTTCTTCGCCAAAGCAAAATCAGCTACGGGATATAAGGCGGTTCCATCCGACCGGATAACTGGCAAAAACCCCAAACCATAAGTTTCAAGATCGGCAATTATCGCTCCCTCACTTTGTTTCAATATTCCCCTGCCTGAAAGTTCTTGGCAAATTTCTCGCCCTTCATCTATTTCTTCGCTTTCATAAAAATATTTAACGAAGCTTATTCCCATTTCTTTATATATATATTGGAAATAGTCTAAACTCCAAGAACGGGTTTCCTGCCATAAGCGATAAGAATCTCCCTGGTGATTTTCGATTTCTTTTTTAATTTCGGCAACTTCACTCTTTAACTCCGGCTTTTCGTTCAATAAATTAGCCGCCTCGGCATAACATTTACCTAATAAAAAACCCTTATTTCCCGGCAAAGAGGCGTATTTCGGCTGACGCTGCCAATTCCAAACCGTCTTGGCGGCATTGATTCCAAAATCATTAACATAAGAAACGGTAATCACCTCATCGCCGGCCGCTTCCGATAATAAACGAACAGAATCGCCAAAAGATAGATTGCGTAGATGGCCGATATGAAATTCTTTATGAGTGTTGCCATTAGCAAATTCTAAAACTACGCGGCGGCCAGAACTAGAACGGCGGCCATAAGAAGTATTGTCTAATATCCCCTTGACTATCTCGTCCTGATAATTAGCGGACCAAAAAAAATTAAGATAAGGACCGACGGCTAAAGCTTTTTCAAAATATTTTAAGAAATCAGCGGAGGAATTGAGCTCGTTTGCTGTCTTTTCCGACCAAACAACCGGAGACACTCCCTTTTCTTTGGCGATTTTAAAAGTTGCCAGACTGAGATCTCCCAGACTACTATCAGGCGGATAGCTAAAAGAATCGGCACTTACTCCGAGCAAGGCGGCTAAACTCTCTTTTAGGCTATTTATATCCATTTATATATTTGATAAGTCGTCTTAATTAATGCTATAATATTACCAAACTTTCTTAATAATTTCAATCACTATGAATTTTTATCGCCATTTATTAAAACGGAGCTGGGAAATCTCCTGGAATAATCGTCTGCTGTGGATTTTTGGCTTATTTTCAGCCATTATTATCGGCGGCGGTTCCTCGGAATACCAAATATTTACCAATACCGCTCTTAGTCCGAGCAGCTTTGGCTCAACTTATATAAGCAAGCTCCTTAGTTTCGACGCGACTACAAGCAATTTTTTTCACGGCTTAAAATTAATAATCCTCGGCGGCAACCCGATAACCATCATCAACTCCTTATCTCTAATGCTCTTGGTCGGATTAATTTTTTATTTCTTCATTTGGATGGGAATTAGTTCGCAAATAGCCATAGTTGACGGCGTTTCTCGAATCAGTGCCTCTAAAAAAGCCGCGGCCTTGGATTTTCGCAAACAATTAGGCCGCAGTCGCGGTAAATTCTGGCCGACCTTCTTTTTTAACCTGATTGGCATCGTCTTAACCTATGTCCTTTTCTTAATCCCCTACACCACTTTATTTTTAATGGGCATTGAAACACCGCTTATCGGCCTTCTGATTTATGTTATTTCTTTTATAGTATTCATCCCTGTCGCCATGGGTGTTTCTCTGCTCTTCAAATATGCTATCTGTTACACGGTAATTGAAGACGAGGAAGCAAGCACTTCAATAATTAAGGGTTATAAATTATTAAAAAAGAATTGGTTGGTCAGCCTGGAAACTGCTGTCATGATGTTTGTTGTTAATTTCTTGGCTAGCCTGCTAGCCGTAGCCCTTATCGTCATTGTCCTTTTACCGATATTTGTCCTTGGATTAATTATCGCTCAAGTCTGGATAACAATCGGCGCAATGATCTTAGCGATAATCGCCATTACCTTCTTTGGCGCTTTCATTACCGTCTTCCATACCGCTGTTTGGACCGATTTATTCTTAGAATTAAATAATGGCAGCATCTTAGCCAAACTAGAAAGAATTTTCCGCCGCTTATGAATGATTTCGATTCCATAGAAAATCTAATCAGCCCTCAAATAGGTGATGAAGATAATACCTCCAGCCTTTTTGCCAGAAAACAGGAAGAAATAAAAAAGAGGGAGATAGAAAAACAAGCTAAAGCCAATGCCAGCCAAGCTGGTTTGGCTTATGTTGATTTAAGCCGCTTCCCCATAAGCCACGAGGCTATTTCCTTGATACCAGAAAAAACCGCCCGCGATCTGAAAATCGTCTGTTTTTTTTATGACGGAAAAAATATCAGGCTAGGCTGTCTTAAAGCCAGCGAAGAAGCTAATCAACTCTTAAATAACCTTTCCTCTCAATATTTTTGTGAAGGAAGGCTTTATTTAATATCGGAAACCAGCCTTAAAACAGCCCTCGAAGCTTATAATAATATCCCCAAAAATAAACACTACGACTCTGGCGTGGAAATAAGCGAGGCTAGTCTGGCTAAATTCCAACAAGCGATAAGCAGCTACAAAAATCTTAGCCAGAAAATCAACGAAGTAAATATCAGCGATCTAGTAACTTTGATATTAGCAACCGCTATAAAAGTCGGCGGTAGCGATGTTCACGTAGAAACCGAAGAAAATGGCGTCGTTATCCGCATCCGCATCGATGGCGTCTTACAGGAAGCGGCGACTATTGATAAAGAAAAATGGGATAAGATAATCAGCCGCCTAAAAATACTTTCCCGGGTAAAAATAAATATTACTGATAAACCGCAAGACGGGCGCTATACTATTTTCCTAAAAGAAAAAAACATAGATGTCCGCTGCTCTTTCTTGCCAACGGCTTACGGTGAAAGCGTCGTCATGCGCCTGCTTGATTCCAGCGCCGCCTCCTTGGAATTTGATAAACTGGGAATCAGACCGGAAATACTCAGTAAATTACAAAAAGAAATAATCAAGCCTAACGGCCTAATTTTAACCACTGGTCCGACTGGCAGCGGCAAAACAACCACTCTTTACGCTGTTTTAAACCAATTAAACCGCCCGGGAACTAAAATAATAACTTTAGAAGATCCAATAGAATACCAATTAAAAGGTATCAACCAAAGCCAAGTCGATAATAGCCGCGGCTATACTTTTTCCGATGGCTTGCGGTCAATCTTGCGCCAAGATCCTAACATTGTCATGGTTGGCGAAATCCGCGATTTAGAAACGGCTGAAATCGCCGTCCAAGCTTCATTGACGGGGCACCTAGTCTTATCAACCTTGCACACCAACGATGCCGCTGGCGTTATTCCCCGCTTAATCGATATCGGCGTTAAATCATATTTCCTTGCGCCTTCAATAAATGCCGTTATCGGCCAGCGCTTAGTACGTCATCTCTGTCCGCATTGTCGAAAAAAGAAAATCTTAAACGATGAAGAACGTGAAAAAATAGGAAGAGTACTTGCGGTAATTTCTCCTAAGGCTGGAATCGATGTTCCTTCGGAATTACCCGAGATATACCAGGCCGGCGATGGTTGCGAAAATTGCAACTTTACCGGCTACAAAGGACGTGTTGGCATCTACGAAATATTCACCATGAACGACGCTATCAAACAGCTTACCGTTGATAATGCTCCCTCCTTTAAAATGCTGCAACAGGCCGTTGAAGACGGCATGATTACCATGCTCCAAGATGGAATCCTAAAAGTCCTTGAAGGGCAGACTAGCCTGGATGAAGTATATCGCGTTATCGGTAATTTCGATTACATCAACGAACTCTATGATATCGTCATCTCCCAAACTATCGGACGCGGCGTCAAAATAAAAGAAGAAAATTTCTCCCTGGCTGAACAAGTCGGCCAAGATTTGAAAAACATTGATTCTCACCTTAAAGATGTCCCTACCGGCGAATTAATCGAAATAGTTTCGGCTTTAGGAGCTATTTCCCAAGCTGGCGATATTCATATCGAACCGGCGGAAAACACCGTTGACATCCGCTTCCGCATCGATGGCGTGATGCATGACATAATGAAGCTTCCTAAAACCAGCTATCTGCCGCTCTTAAGCGAAATGAAAATCTTAGCTGGCGCCTCAACTAACGTAAAAATGGCAACCTTTGATGGACGCTTCAGTATCTATTTGCCATCGAATAGAGGAAAAATAGATTGCCGTCTTTCAATAATTACCGGCGGATACGGAGAAACCGTGGTTATCCGTTTATTATCTTCAAGCGCCGCCAATCTAGAAATGTCTAAATTAGGAATAACGGAAAATTCCTTAGTACCGCTACAAGCGGCCATGAAAAAAACCCGGGGCTTAATCATTACCACTGGCCCGACTGGTAGCGGTAAGACAACCACTTTATATTCTATTCTTAATCAGCTCAACCGTCCGGACATAAAAATAATAACTGTTGAAGATCCGATAGAATATCAACTACCAGGAATCATGCAGACCCAAATAGACGAAGCTCATGGCTACACTTTTGCTTCTGCCATGCGCTCTCTACTCCGCCAGAATCCAAATATAATGATGATCGGCGAAATTCGCGATGAAGAAACAGCAAAAATTGCCGTCGAAGCTTCCATGACTGGCCACTTAGTCCTATCAACTATCCACGCCAACAGCGCGGCCGGGGCAATTTCTCGTTTAGCCGGCCTCGGACTAGAAAGACAGCTACTCGCCGCTTCCCTAGAATTCGTTATCGGTCAACGTCTAGTGAGACGCCTTTGTCCTTATTGCCGGAAAGAATACACTCCTTCGCCAGAAGAACTTAAACAGGCTATGGAAATAATCCAATCCATTAAGAATCCTCTTATCAAGCTTCCGGAAAAACCAATATTCTTCAGAAGCGATGGTTGTGATAAATGCAATCAATTGGGATACAAGGGGCGTATCGGCATCTACGAGACGATAAAAATATCTCCTGCTATCCAGAAAGCTATGCAGGAATCAGGAATAACCGACGCGGAAATTGAAAATCTAGCCATTAACGAAGGGACAGTAACCATGATCCAGGATGGGATTATCAAAGCCTTAACGGGAGAAACTAGCCTGGAAGAAATAATGAAAGCTATACAATAAAATCCATATGATAAAAGAAGATTTTTTAAAAAAATTAAAAGATGATTATCGCCAGCACGAAGTTGAAAGGCGCCAAATAATCGCCGCCGCCAATGATTTATTATTCGAAGCCAAGAAAACCATCTTTTCCCTGCAACGCAATGATCAAGTAAGCGCTTCAGAAAAATTAGCGAAGATAGAAGACGGTCTAAAATCATTAAAAGAACGTTTTGGATCAGCCAGATTAAACGAAGAAGGTTCTTATAAGGCTGCCGTTGAAGAATATTTAGAAGCCAAGACTTTCCAGCAAGCCACCAACGGCCAAGAAATAGAAGCTAGCCAGGGCTTAGAATTAGGCAGTGAAAGCTACCTAGGAGGAATTTGCGATTTAATCGGTGAGTTAGTCCGCTTTGCCACCAATCAAGCGGCCGGCGGCAATTTCGATGCTGTTTACAAAACCAAAGAATCGGCGGATAAATTAATGGAACAGCTTCTTGATTTCGACATGACCGGTTACCTAAGGACTAAGTACGATCAGGCTCGCGGCCACCTGCGTAAACTAGAACAGATGGCTTATGAAATCCGCGTCCATATCGGCAACGACGGGGAAGAAAAATAAACCGATGTTAATCGCTATAATCTCCGATATCCACAACAATCTTGAACGCTTAGATTCTTGCCTAAAAAAAATATCCTCTCTTTCGGTGGAAACAATAATCTGTTGCGGTGATATCGATAATTTAGAAACTCTAAAAAACCTGGCCGCATCTTTCACTGGCCAGCTTTTTGTTGTGCGCGGCAATAGTGATAATTATCCGAACGATACTTCCCTGCCACGAACCACTTTATATGAAGACTTTGCTTCGATAAACATCGGCGGCGTTAAAATCGGCTTCTGTCATGAACCAAAAAAGGTACCGTCAAGCGATATCTTAAAAAATGAGGTTTTTGATTTTGTCTTTTACGGACACACGCACAAACCCTGGATAGAAAAACAGCAAGGGGTTTATATCGCTAATCCCGGCACGGCTGGCGGAATATTTTATCCACCGACTTTCGCCGTGCTTGATAGCGAAAAGAAAAACTTAGAATTACTATCAGTTTAAGATAGCAGCGGCGCTAAATAGCGTCCCGTATAACTACCGGCCACTTGCGAAACTTCTTTCGGCGTACCACAGGCAACTAGATTGCCGCCAGCAATGCCGCCCTCCGGACCTAAATCTATCAGCCAATCGGCTGATTTTATTATATCTAGATTATGCTCGATAACTAAAACCGAATTACCTTGTTCAACCAAAAGGTTAAGGACTTTCAATAATCTTTCAATGTCGGAAAAATGCAAACCGGTAGTCGGTTCATCTAAGATGTACAAAGTCTTTCCGGTGGAACGTCTAGATAATTCTGTTGCTAATTTAATACGCTGAGCTTCGCCGCCAGAAAAAGTAGTAGCGCTCTGGCCAAGCTTTAAATAACCTAAACCGACTTCTTCTAATATCTTTAATTTTTGCATGATTGCCGATTGATCACGGAAAAAATCTAAAGCTTCTTTAACGCTCATTTCCAAAACTTCATAGATATTCTTTCCTTTATATAAGACTTCTAGAACTTGCGGCTTGAAACGACGGCCGCCACAGACATCGCAAGTCAAAAAGATATCGGATAAAAATTGCATTTCCACCTTAACCGCGCCATCGCCAGAACAATTTTCACAACGCCCACCCGGAACATTGAAAGAAAAATGACCGGGACCAAAACCTTTAGCCCTCGCTTCCGGTAAGGCGGCAAAAATATCACGGATATAAGTAAAAAGGCCGGTGTAAGTAGCTGGATTAGAGCGCGGCGTCCGACCGATAGGTGACTGATCAATATCAATAACCTTATTAATATATTCCAATCCCTTCATCTCTTTGAAATTTCCCGGCTCTTCTTTGGCGCGATAAAATTTCTGGTTCAAAGCTTTGGCCAAGATGTCGTTCATCAGGGTTGATTTGCCACTACCAGAAACGCCGGTAATCGCCACTAATTTTCCAAGCGGTATCCGAATATCGATGTTCTTCAAATTATGTTCCGTGGCTCCCAATATCTCCAAAAATTTTCCATTACCAGAATGTAATTTCTTCGGAACTTCTATCTTCTTCTTACCTGAAAGATAGGCGCCGGTGACTGAATCACGACAAGAGGTTATTGCCGCTGGCTTTCCAGAATAAATAATTTCACCGCCAAAACAACCCGCTCCCGGACCAACATCAATCAACCAATCGGCGGCGGCCATAGTTGAAGCATCATGTTCAACGACAATGACCGAATTACCGTTATCACGCAAACTTTTCATGGTAGCGATTAAGCGCTCGTTGTCACGCTGGTGTAAGCCGACGGAAGGTTCGTCTAAAACATAAAGAACACCAGACAAAGAAGACCCCACCTGAGAAGCCAAATTTATACGCTGGGCCTCGCCACCCGACAAAGAAGAAGCAGGACGCTCCAGAGAAAGATAAGAAAGACCAACATCTGATAAGAGCGCTAAGTTCTTCAAGATTTCCTTGATAATCGGCTCGGTTATTTTTGACGAAGCGCTGTTTGAAGAATTAGACAAGCAAGAACTTAGAGTTTCTTGTAATTTATCCAAACTAAAACGAGAAAAATCGATAATCGATAAGCCTTTTATCTTCACGGCGGCAATTTCTTTCTTCAAGCGCGAACCGCCGCAATCATGGCAAACAGCTAGGCGCATAGCCTTCTCTATTTCTTGCCGGATAAAACTGGAACGACTATCACGATACTTATCTTCTAAATATTTTTCTAAGCCGGTAAAAAAATCATCTCCTTTTAAAATTAAATTTTTAGTTTTTTCCGGCAATTCTTTGAGAGCTTGTTGCAAACTAAAATTACAACGAGAAGCCAACGCTTCTAAATCGTGAAGCAAACCGCTATTTAAAAGATGGTTATAAGGCAAAGGCTTTATCGCTCCCTCTAATATACTGAGATTATTATTAAAAACTAAACGCGGATCGATTTCTTGGCGATAACCCAAACCAGAACAGGCTTCACAAGCACCATGGCTGGAGTTAAAAGAAAAATCCCGCGGCTCTAATTCCGGGCGTTCATAGCCGCAAGCTTCACAAATGAAAGATCTCTCGACAACCGTCGTCTTCATTTCTCTTCCTTTGACTAGGCGACTACTTTTCTTCTCAGAAGATTTTTTCTTAAGAGCTTCACCGCAATGAGGGCAAAAAATCTGACCGGAACGAGCAAAAAGAAGGCGCAAAAGATCGTATATTTCCGTAATAGTTCCGACGGTCGAACGAGGATTATTATTTAAAGATTTTTGGTCGATAGAAATAGCAGGCGATAAACCTTCAATCAAATCAACATCCGGCTTATCCATCAAACCGATAAATTGTCTAGCGTAAGAAGATAGAGATTCAACATAACGGCGCTGACCCTCGGCATAAATAGTATCGAAAGCCAGTGACGACTTTCCTGAACCGGATAAGCCAGTTATTACCACTAGACTGTCTTTAGGAATATCAACATCTATATTCTTGAGATTATTGGTACGGGCGCCGCGCACCTTCAACTGTTTGCTATCCATCTTCGTATTAATTAATTATCAATTAGGATGATTATACACGAAAATAGCCTAAAAAACAAGCCGCCTCAAAGGCGGCGTTAAAGCTTCTGATGAGTTAATAGTTTAAAACATCGGATAAAAAACTTTGAGACAAAACATTAGCAAGCGATCGCTAAACGATAAGCGGCGATTAGAAGGGGCAAACGGTAACGATTCTTGCCGCCAACGGTCAACTATCTGATAAATATCACGGACTAAATCCTTTTGGCGGAAAAAAACACCGACTTCTATATTCCAATTAAAAGATAAAACATCCAAATTTTGCGAGCCGATAACCCCTTCTTCGTTATCAATAAGCATTATTTTGGCATGATTCATCGCCGAACCTAAGTAAAATTTAACGCCGA
Source organism: uncultured Gammaproteobacteria bacterium (assembly GCA_964408785.1). Classification (GTDB taxonomy): domain Bacteria; phylum Patescibacteriota; class Patescibacteriia; order Patescibacteriales; family UBA12465; genus UBA12465. The sequence continues at coordinate 11,530 of CAYPAS010000007.1, forward strand.
CCTGGTTAAGAAGACAGATGTTGAGATAATTCAAACGGCTGACTAATTTTATATCAGTTTCCCCCGGAATCAAAATAGAGACGCTAACACCACGACGGCAGGCTTCGTCCAGAGAAGCTAACAGCCAACGAGGCGGCAGGAGATAAGGGGTAACGATAACAATATCTTTTTTAGCGTTATCAATCTTCTGCTTATAATAAGAGCTAAGATTTTTAGACGGACCTAAATTATCAACTATCCATGAACGAATCTTCTTGGTCATCGAAGCGGCGGCATAAATAGTTATTGAAGTCCGCCGGCCGCCAATAAGTTTATAGGTGTTAGCAAAAGAGCGAAGCAGCGGCTGGACTATCTTGCCGGCAATCATTATCTGCAAATCATTCCAAGAACGGAATTTTTCTTCAATATTTACCCCGCCTAAAAAAGCGATCTTTCTATCAATAATCAAGAGCTTGCGATGCGTCCGCTTGAACCAATGACTAAAATAGCGAAATTCGATACCGGAAGACTTTAAGCCTGAAACAATTCCATTATTTAAAGAAGCGCTGCCATAAGCATCAGCAATAACAACAACCTCCAACCCCAATTGCGCTTTTTCCATCAGAAGTTTTAAAAAATTATGGGTAAGCTGGGTATCATCAAGAAAAATATACATTTCTATGTAAATAGATTCTTTGGCTTGGCGGATAGCTTCTAGCATTCCATCCCAAGCTTTTTGCGAAGTTGTATATAGATGATACTTCATGAAATTACTATTCAAAGTAACGGAAAAGCGGATGAGAAAAATCTGGCAACCAAGAAAGACGGAACCACAAACCAGGAAGATTGCCGTTTAAGGGGGCGTGGTATTCAAAACGAATAATATAAAGGATAGCAACCACCAAAGAAACCCAGGAAATAATCAAGAGATAGCGAGAAATCATTTTTCGATGGTGCGTATGGTGATGCCGGAAGCGCAAAACATTAAGCAGGCTGGAGGCAACAAAAATTCCCAAAAAAACTAAACCCAAAAAACTAATTTCTGCCTGCCAAGGAATTATCGGCTGGGCAACAGGCGCTTGGATAAGCTGGCAAGGCGGACAAGTTGAGGTGTTTTCTGTTTTAACGGATTCAATAGCGACCGGACATTCGGTAGAAAAAATCGGTGAAGCGCTTTCACAAACCGGGCAATATTGAACCGAAGTTTGCTTATCTAAAGACGGACACTCTTGACAAATCTGACATTCCTGGCAAGCTGGACAAGCTGGACAAGTAAGTGCCGGCGTTTCCTGGCAACTTGGACAAGCAGGACAAGAATTATTCGCGGTGTTATCTTGATTCAAGGACGTAGTGATGTACATATTTTATAAACAATTTACAGCAAAATAATAACATCATTATTATATAGTCTACAAAGATTTTCCGCTATATCTGGGGGTTATTAAAAAACCACCTAAAAAGGTGGTTTGCGTTTATTCAATTTTAAAATAAACTCTTAACATATTCTCCGAAAAATCCTCCACAGATTTACCCTCAAAAAGTTCAGGGTATTTTTGAGAAAAAATAGCGAACTGAATACCGGCCTCAATAGTTTTTTGAAGAATTTCTTTTAATATTTTTTTAAATTCTTCGGATTTTTCCAAAAAAGATTGTTCAACGTCCTGAAAACCAATATTAATAACGTTTTCAGATTGTTTTTCTGCCCATCTTTCATAAACAACCTTTATAGCTTCTTTTACAGACTTAGCCTCGTCTTTACTTATTACTATTTTTTCCATGTTTTCCATGGTGGTAAATCCTCCTTTTTTATTTTTAAGAACTAAGTAAATAGTAATCTCCTTTTATATTTTGTCAATACTAGAAATAAAAAATCTAAGTGCTAAACTTTATTTATATTATATTCAATAAAAATTAAATATGGACATATTCTACCCATTGCAATATTTAAGCGACAATTTAATAAGCTTTTTGGGCTTATCGCTTGATTCCCGTTTAGGATCGGTTTTAGGTTTTTTTGTTTATGATTCCCTAAAAATAATAATACTACTATTGGCAATTAATTATTTAATGGCGTTTATACGGCATTATCTGCCGATTAAAAAATTACAAAGAATTCTTAATTCTCGCCGTTGGTATGGCGCTGATTATTTCTTGGCTGCCACTTTTGGAACGATAACACCTTTTTGTTCCTGCTCTTCTATACCGCTTTTTGTCGGCTTTATTAACGCCGGCATCCCCTTGGGCGTGACCTTTTCCTTTTTAATAAGCTCCCCGCTAGTAAATGAGGCGGCTATCGCCATCTTTATCGGACTTTTTGGCTGGAAAATAACAATATTATATATTCTCTCTGCTGTTCTATTAGGAGTCGCAAGCGGCCTAATCTTAAATAGCCTAAAATTAGAAAAATATATCAGCAAAGAACTGGGGGGAAACAAAGAGACTGGCGTTGCTAGCGAAAGTAAACCACTAAAATCATCATTTAAAAAATTCTGGAAAGAAAGTCTAAGCCTAACTCGCTCGCTAACTCCCTATGTTTTAGCTGGCGTTGCCATCGGCGCCACTATACACGGTCTAGTTCCCGTGGGGTTTTTTGAAAAACGTCTGATAGCCGATAGTTGGCTGTCTATACCGATTGCTACTGTTTTAGGCTTACCTATTTACGCTAATGCTGTGGGCGTACTCCCTATAATGCAATCCCTAATGGAAAAAGGCATATCACTAGGCACAGTCATGGCCTTTATGATGGCGGTTGTCGGGTTATCATTACCCGAAGCCCTTATTTTAAGGAAGGTAATGAAACCTAAACTGCTTTTTTATTTCTTTGGGATCACCGCCATAAACATCATGATTATCGGATATTTATTTAATCTCGTCGGTTGACAAAAAATAAAAATATTAATCTAGAATCAGGACATTAAAATAAAGGGGAATAAAAAATGATACTAGAAATTGTTTTTACATGTGCTTTTTTTGCTTTTATTTTTTTAGAAACTATTTACATCCATCAAGCAGCCAATAAAGAAAAGCTGAGTTTAAAAGAAAAAACGGAAATCGCTTTCAACCTTCCGTTCGCCATCCTTGTGATGGTGGGGCAGCTTATTTCATCTTTATTGAAGCAAGACAAGGGAAAAATAAAATATTTTTCTTGTTATTTTATTAGCAATCTGACGTTAATAGCTAGCGTTACATTAATTTGGATGATAAACTATAAAACCCGAGACATAGCAATGGGTTTTTTAGCTTTTTTGGTTTTTTCATTTTTATCATCATTATTCCTTGAACTTTTATATAGACTAAATGATGGTGAATTATGATTTTTTTAAAAACCTTGTCTAATTTTAAGACAAGGTTTTTTTAAAATCTCAATTTACTTAATAATTAATTTGTCTTTTCCGTCACCAACCATTTTTGGATATTAAACCATAATAACGAAAGAATGCATTCTAAATTAAAATGCCGCCTATTTTATACGGCCGGCAACATCAACTTGCCCGTGGACAATGCGTCTAAGAAAATGAATACCTTCCACTAGGAATCTACATACAAGTGCCGACTTTAAATTTGAATTATTAGAATTCTAATGACGGTAATGACGGTACCTTAATGCAAACGAAAAGCCATATAAAAAAGTCCTATTTAGGACTATTTTAGAAATGAATGAATGATAATATTCTACTTATTAATTTCTTTAGTAAATAGTATTTCCATCTCATTCAAATCTTTTCCATATACTTTAAAAAATATTTCTTTAAAACTCGGGTAATAATAGTTCTTATTAAGGGAAGTTAATAATTCTTTTATTTTTAAAAATGAGTACTTCTTAATCAGAAAATTAACAAACAATGCTGCTATCGTGTAGGCAGAATAGTTAACATGATTATTCCAACTCTTTGAAGAACTCAATTTTTTGCAAAAATTTTCTTCTATATAAAGTGACTGTTTCTCGTTTTGATGCTGTTTGGCCACATACGATGCTATACCCTCATTTAGCCACATAGGGACAGCGCTTCCCCCTGTTTGTCTGTTGACAAAAAGATGGGCGAATTCATGTTTCAGAATTGGCAAAAATTCATTTTTGTCGTGGCTGCTTTCTCTTTCCATAGCTAAAGGGCTAAGGATATCTATTTCTCCATCATCCGAAGCATTGGCGACTAACCAGTCGGCCGTTCTTCTCTTTAAATGTCTATCAAACTCTGCTCTATTCTCATAAATACGAACAACTACATTAAAAACTTTTATAGCAAAAAGGTCGTGCAAATAATCAAAGGCTTCTAAAACATCCTTTTTTGCTTTAACTGAATCAGGGCCTGCGTAAATTATTTTAAGCATATACTTAAGTATATATAATTAAGCAAAAAAAATAAAGGCAAGGATTTTATATCCTTGCCTTACGAACGACCTCATGTTTGTCATTTGTTGCAGTTATTATTGCATTGGCGGCAACTTACACATTGGCAACCACCTGAAGCCATTACTTTGTTCAAAATCCGCGAAGCGGTAACCGTTGGGGCTCTGTTAATTACCCTTGATGGATTTATGAAAAATTTTGAAATCATTTATATCACCTCCTTTTGGCGATCCTTTTAGTTAAACATACTGAACTATTTTGTTATTTATAAATTTACTTATTACAGGCCTAATATCATGTTCTAAAAAATTGAATTCTATAATTAAACTATTTAGTGAAAAAGAAGATTTTTCTTTGAGCTTAAGCATAAAATCATGTCCACTATCAGTGCAAAATTCCAAATTATTATGAACATATACTAACCAACCGAATTCTTCCTTTCTTGATTTAATTTCCGGATTAATTTTAAATAGTACATCATTTTCAAAAGCAATCGGATGTTCTTGAGGTAATTTATTTATCCGGTCCATATCCATAATTGGTTCGGTCATATACATATCTTTACCGTTATACTGACCATTTACTAATTTGGCTGACATTCTGCAACCGCCTTCGCAGATAATGTTAGCATTACATTCGACACACTCACGTGGCAGAATTTCAGAACTTGACCAAAAACTCATTTTTTTCCAAATCTCTGAAAAATCATCTTTTAAAATATTGCCAAATTCTTTATCCGCATGAATACATGGCCGTACATTTCCTTTCGAGGAAACTACACAAGAAGATATTGCGGCTGAACAAATCCTATTACCAAAGAAATCTACAAATTCACTGTCTTCTTCCTCTTTAAACAAACAGCGAACTATAGGTTCTAATGTGTCTATAATAAAATTAAAATCTTTTTTAGTCTTAAGTAGACTACGCAAGACTTCCTTACATTCAAAACCTGTCAGGAGGTATTGGAAGTGAGATTTATGAGAGGGAACCATTGGAGTAACACAAAATGTTTTTACTCCAAGTTCTTTAACTATTTTGCCTACTTGATAAATTTCACCTTGATTTAATTTTGAGGCTACCATGTTAACAGCAACATTTACTTTAGCGTCAACTAAATTTCTTATCCCCTCACAAGTTTTTTTAAATCCATCCGGTAAACCAGATATAAAATTATGAGTTTTCTCTGTGCCAAGCACAGAGATTAATGCGTGGTCAAGTCCTTCATCTTGTATTTTTTGAGACATTTCTTTATTGATCAAAACCGCATTGCTATTTAAGCCAATTTCCATTTTATAACTTTTGGCTAGTCTTAATAAAGAAAAGAATATTTCAGGCCTTAGTAGCGGTTCTCCTCCGGTTAAAGTTACCATACTAATTCCATTTTCATTAAGAATATTGAGAGCAATTAAAAAATTTTCAACACCCATTTCATCATTTTTAATTAACTTGGAGTCATATCTCCAAAAATTATAACAATGCTGGCATTTTTGGTTACAAGCCTCGGTAAGCTCGATTTGAACATCTGTTGGATATGAAAGTCTTTCCATTTTTTATTTTCTCCTTTTAATGTTAATGTGCATAGAGTATTTATATTAAAATATATACATTTTTTGGGCATAATTGTCAAGATTATAGGGTAATGTGCACATATTATATCCCTTGATTTCCGGGAAAACCACCACACTCGCTCCGCTTTCGCGTAGCTCACTTGTCCTGGATTGGTATCTGAATATCTCTCGGATATTCGTCTGACATTCGCCTGCATCCTCGCCGCTCGAAATAGCGGCTCGGATTTAACTCATTTTCAACCTGTTCGATTCCCCTGGTTGCGAATCATTAAATAAAAAAGGCGCAGCATTCGCTTGGCTTTTTTATTTAGTAGTCCCTAGGGGAATATCGCCTCACTCGCCGACCAGTCGGCTCGTTCGTTGTCGCGGTCAGCGTCCAAATATCCCCCGGAGCTTCGTCCGACGCTCGCTACGCCTGTGTCCCGTTGGCCGCAGGCTAAGCTCGCTTCTGACCTGTTCGATTCCCGGCTCGAAGATGACAAAAATAAAAGACGCACAATGTGCGTCTTTTATTTTTGTAGTCCCTAGGGGAATTCCGCCTCACTCGCTCGCCGTCGCTCGCTCTCTCGTTGTCCAGGGGCGGCGCCAAAGGCTGCGCCAGCTCGCCTTTGTCGGCACTCGCTGCGATATTTGCCTGCTGGCAAATATCTAGCTTGTTGCCGCCCGTTCGATTCCCCTCGGCTAACGCCGGCGTAAATAAAAAGAGCATACTTGCGTATGCTCTTTTTATTTACGTAGTCCCTAGGGGAATCGAACCCCTGTTATCAGGATGAAAACCTGGTGTCCTAACCACTAGACGAAGGGACCAACTAAGCGCCTT
>CAYPAS010000008.1:0-18149 GCA_964408785.1 uncultured Gammaproteobacteria bacterium
TCGTCCAAGATCAGGACAATAATGATAATAATCAGGCTTACGACGCCGCTTGCGGCTTAACCTTGGAAAGTGTTATCGAAGTCAGCGGTCAAATCCAAGAAAAACCTCAGAAAAAAGGAGCAGAAGATCAGCCGAAGGATTATGAGCTGGCGGCCGACAGCTTGAATATAACTTCTTTAGCTGAAGAAAATCTGCCGATTCCGGTTTTAACTAAGGCTGGTAATGAAGCCTCTTTGGATAATCGCCTAGATTGGCGCTGGTTAGATTTGCGTCCAGAAAATCATCAATTGATTTTTAAGATTTGGTCGAAATTAGAAGAAGGCATGCGTGAATATTTTTATCAGCAAGGATTTACTCAGGTTTATACGCCTTGTCTGATGAGCACAGCTTCAGAAACTGGTTCAGAAGTTTTTGAGGTTAAATATTTCGATAATCGCGCCTTCTTATCGCAATCGCCGCAATTCTATAAGCAGATGGCCATGGCTTCCGGTTTGGAAAAAACTTTCATGGTTGGTCCGGTTTTCCGCGCCGAACAGTCATTTACTACCAGGCACGTTACGGAATTCACCGGTTGGGATTTTGAAGTTTCCTATATTGATTCTCACGAAAAGATCATGGAAATAGAGGAATCTTTTTTGGCCGCAGCCTTTAAAAAGGTTAAAGAGGATTTGGGTTTGGATATAGAAGTGCCTTCACTGCCTTTTCCGCGCCTGACTTTAGCGGCGGCCAAAGAGAAATTAGCCGCGGCTGGCGTTAAAAGCGAGAAAGATTATGATTTTTCTACGGAAGAAGAAAAGGTCTTGGGTGAAATAATCAAGAAAGAAACCGGTCATGATTTCGTCTTTGTTACTGATTACCCGATAGAAGCTAGACCTTTCTATCATATGCGCCAGGAAAACGACAAGAAATTAACCAAGAGTTTCGATCTTATTTATCGCGGCTTAGAAATAACCACTGGTTCTCAGCGTGAGCATCGTTTAGATATTCTAAAAGAACAGGCTATTGAAAAGGGGATGAATTTAGAGGAATTGAAAGATTATTTAAACTTTTTCCGTTACGGTTGCCCGAGCCACGGCGGTGCTGGCATGGGTCCAGCTCGTATCGTTATGAAGCTTTTAGATTTAGGTAGCGTAAAAGAAGCTTGTTTCCTGCCGCGTGATGTTAAGCGCCTGATTCCGTAATTACTAAATTCAGCTATTATGAAATATTTAGAAATAAAAAAGATTTGGCGCGATTCCGCCGCTTATTTGGGTCAGGAGATAAGCGTCGCTGGCTGGGTTAGAACGGCTCGTCAATCAAAAGACTGTTCTTTTATTGAAATAAACGATGGCAGTTTTTTCAAGGGCTTACAGATAGTTTGCGAACCGTCTTTGTCTAATTATTCGGAGGCGGAAAAGGTTTCTGTCGGATCTTCTTTGGAGATTCGTGGTCGTTTAGTCGAATCGCCAGCCGCCGGCCAGCCTTTTGAATTGAAGGCCACGGAACTTTCCGTGCTTGGCGGCGCGACAGTTGATTATCCTTTGCAGAAAAAACGTCACAGCTTTGAATTTTTGCGGACTATCGCTCATTTGCGCGGCCGTAGCAACACCTTTGCCGCCGTCTTCCGCCTGCGCTCTTCTTTGAGCTACGCTATCCATAAATTTTTTCAAGAAGAAGGTTTTGCTTATATCCATACGCCGATTATTTCAACCAGTGATTGCGAGGGTGCCGGCGAAATGTTTCAAGTAACGACACTTGATTTACAGGCTATCCCTCATGACCAGCAAGGCAATATCGATTATTCGCAAGATTTTTTCGGACAGAAAGCCGGTTTGACGGTCAGCGGCCAGCTTAACGCTGAAGCCTTGGCCATGGGACTGAATAAGGTCTATACCTTTGGCCCGACTTTTAGAGCGGAGAACTCCAATACCACTAGGCACGCTTCGGAATTCTGGATGATGGAACCAGAGGCCGCTTTTTTTGACCTGGCCGATGATATGGCTTTAGCGGAAAAAATGCTTAAATATCTAATCGCCTATGTGTTGAAGGAATTGCCGGAAGAAATGGAATTTTTTAATAAATTCATTGACGAAGGGATTTCCGAGCGCCTTAATAATATTTTAGCCGCTGATTTTGGCCGCATCAGTTACACGGAAGCGATTAAGATATTAAAAGAATCCGGCCAGAATTTTACTTATCCAGTCGAATGGGGAATCGATTTGCAGACGGAGCACGAACGTTATTTGACCGATCAGGTTTTCAAGAAGCCGCTTTTCGTTACTGATTACCCTAAAGATATCAAGGCTTTCTATATGCGCCTTAATGACGACGGCAGCACTGTCGCGGCTATGGATCTTTTAGTTCCTGGCATCGGTGAAATCATCGGCGGCAGTCAAAGGGAAGAGCGCCTAGATCTCTTAGAATCACGGATGGCGGAATCAGGACTTAAGGCGGAGGATTATTCTTGGTATTTAGATTTGCGTCGTTTCGGTTCGGTTAAGCACGCTGGTTTCGGCTTGGGCTTTGAACGTTTGATTATGTATCTATCCGGTATGGCCAATATCCGCGACGTTATTCCGTTTCCGCGCACTCCTAAGAATGCTCAGTTTTAATCTATGTCTATGCTGAGCGCCTATCTTTTCTTGCCACTATTTTGCGCCGCTTTAGTAATCTTTATCGTTTTGATAATTAAGATTAATAATAAAAATATGGAAAACAAACATGATGCTAAGTATGTCTTCTATTATCTGCTTTCCCTGGTGGCTTTAGTCTTCACGGCTTTTGCCGTCGGCATGGCCGCTTTTGGAATAATCAATAAGCTTATTCCAGATTCGCTTAACAGCTATTCAATCACAGCCTATGATAGCCAATTAAAATTTGCCATCTCGGCTTTACTGGTTGCCGCGCCGCTTTTTTTCTATTCAAGCTACCTTATCCGCCGCGGTTTGGCCGCTAAAGAATTGGAAGCGGATTCAGCTATCCGCCGCTGGCTTACCTATTTCGTTATCTTTGTTTCCTCGGTTATTATCCTCGGCACTTTAATTGGCGTCTTGAATAGTTTTCTTTCCGGTGAATTAACTTCACGTTTTATTTTTAAGGCTTTAACAGTTGCTGTCATTTCCGGTTTGAATTTTGCTTTTTATTTTTACGATATCAAGCGTTATTCTCCGGAGAAAAAAGATCCGGTTGTTAAGATGTTTTTCGGCGCCGCTATTTTTTTAGTTCTAGCCGCTTTCGTTTCTTCTTGTTTCTTCGTCGAATCGCCGAAGGCCGCGAGAAATCGCCGCTTGGATCAGAATTTGCTTAATAATTTCAGCTCTTTAGAAAACGCTATTAATTCCTATTACGACAACAATGGTCGTTTGCCGGAAAATATTGCGGAATTAAAAGGCGCTAAGAACGTTTATCTAACAGAAAAGATGCTCAATGTTCCAGAGAGCAACCAGGCGATAGAATATCGCCGTGATGCTGATAAGGAATTTTCCCTTTGCGCTGATTTTCGTTCCGACACCCGCTCGGAAAAGAATAATGATGATTATATCGGCAGTTTCCATAATCAGCCGCACGCGGCCGGTTATCAATGTCTTTCCGGCCAGCTTTATGCCAGTATGAAAGCGGAAGCAATTAGCCCTCTCGTTGATTAGTTATTATGCTCGAAATTACGACCGAAAAATTTTCCGGCCCTTTGGGATTATTACTGAGCCTGATTGAAAAAGAAGAAATGGATATCACGGAAATCGCTTTAGCCAAGATTGCCGATGATTATGTCGCTTACGTGCAGTCTTCGCCGGCGATAGACGTTAACGAAACCGCCGATTTTTTGCTTATCGCCGCCAAGCTCTTGTTTATCAAATCAAAAGCTTTGTTGCCTTATCTTTACAGTGAAGAAGAAGAAAAGGAAATAGATGATCTAGAGAAACAGCTTAAGATGTATAAGGAGTTCGTTGAGGCTAGCCAGAAAGTCAAAGAGCTCATCGCTCGGCGCCACTTCCTTTTTCTGCCGCCTTTAAATGGTGGCAAGGGAAGGCGCGCTCAGTTCAAATTACCATCTTTTTCTCCGCCGGCTAAATTAAAAGCCCAGGATTTGGCTGATTGTTTTCGTCGTTTAGCGGCCGCGGCGGCTCTTGAATTGCGCCGTCGAGAGAAAGAAAAATTGCCGGAAAAAACCATGGAGCCGAAAGTAAGTATTGAGGATAAGATTGAAACCATTAAGAAAATGCTTTTTGATAAAGTCAGAGTCAGTTTTTCCCGCTTGCTTTCCCAGGCCTCGACTAAGACGGAAATTATCGTTAGTTTTTTAGCCGTCTTGGAATTAGCCAAACAAAAAGAATTAGTCTTTGAACAGGATGAACTGTTCAGCGAAATCCATATCCGCCGCCAAGAAGAAATAGCGGATGAGCTAACGACAAATATATGAATTTGAAATCACAATTAGAGTCTTTATTATTCGTTTCCTTGAAACCGCTATCAGCCAAGGATTTAGCCGTCGCCTGCCAGTCTTCCGCTGAGGAAGTGTCAGCGGCTCTTAAAGAGTTGGCGGCTGATTATTCTTCGGCTGAACGGGGTTTGGTTTTAGTCGATAACGCCGGACGTTATCAGTTAGCCACAACCGGTGAAAACGCGGAAATGATCCAGGCTTTTTTGAAGGATGAAACTAGTGGTGAACTATCGCAGCCGAGCTTGGAGACTTTAACTATTATTGCTTATCGCGGCCCGTTGTCCAAGGGGCAATTAGAGCGTTTGCGGGGCGTTAATTGCAGTTTGATAATCCGCAACCTTTTGCTTCGTGGCTTGATCGAAGAAAAATTCGATCGTCGGCGCCAAGAAAATCTCTATACGGTGACTCATGATTTTGTCCGCTTTTTAGGTTTAGAAAATTTAGAACAGTTGCCTGATTACGAAAGGTTAAGCCGTGACGCCGCGGTTAGCGAAGTCTTGGCGGCTGTTTTGCCCAGGGAAGAAGGGCTTGAAGAATAATTAAAACAAGATGATTGCTCAATTATTACTCAGCCTTTTATTCGGCTTGATTTCTCATTTTCATCAACCACTTCTTTTGGGAGGTTATGACCAATTGCTTAGTCGTAATCCGGCGGCTGTTCAGCCCGATTTGGAAGTAGAAAAAGCCGCTGTTTTGGCGGTTAACGATCATTTTTATTTTTATAAGAAACAGGCGGAAGTCCGTCAGCCGATAGCGAGCATCAGTAAATTGATGACCGCTTTGGTTTTTCTGGATAATAACCCCGGTTGGGATAACGTTTATCAGATTTCTTCGGATGATTTTGTCGAGGGCGGTCGTCGCAATCTTTTTACCGGCGAGCGCTTATCGCTTCGTGATCTTTTTTTAAGCAGCCTAGTTGCTTCAGACAACGATGCCACGGTTGCCTTATCCCGTTCGACTGGTTTAAGCGAAGATGCCTTCGTTGCCAAGATGAATGAAAAGGCGGTTTCTCTCGGACTTTCAAATACAGAATTTCACGAAGTAACCGGATTGAGCGATAAGAATATTTCCACGGCCGCTGATGTCGCGGTTTTAGCTCAAGCCGCTTTTTCTCGCCAGGAAATAGCAGAGGCGACCAGGATGCCAGAATATCGTTTTACAACTTTAGATGGCCGCAGCAAATTAGTAGAATCAACCGATTATTTGCTTTTCGATGATCGCCAGGATGCCGCTTGGAAAATAATCGGCGGCAAGACTGGCTACACCGAACAAGCTGGCTATTGTTTTGTCAGTCAGGTCGAAGACAATTCTGGCCGGCAGATAATCTCTGTTGTCTTAGGAAGCGCTGGTAAAAATAGCCGTTTTCAGGAAAGTCGCAAATTAATTGATTGGATTTATTCTAATTATTCTTGGCAGAAATGAAGAAATCTGCTTACTCGCCGCGCGCGAGCTATAATTTATTTAAAAAACGTTTAGCGACGATTTGTCCGCCCCTCTTTGACTTTTTAGAAAAGCATAAAAGGTTAGTAAAATTCGTAATTTCCGGCTCTTCCGCGGTCTTTGTTAATCTGTTAGTCTTGTATTTTCTCCACGGCCTGCTAAGATTAGAAGTCATCCTGGCCACGAGCGTGGCCTGCCTGGCCGGATTTGCCGCTAGTTTTTTCCTGCAAAAGCTTTGGACTTTCCGTGACCCATCAGCTAGCCGTTTGTTGGAGCAAGGGTTGCTTTATTCCTTGAATATCCTGTTTAGTCTTTGGGTTAATGGCCGATTGATGAAACTATTGGTGGAAGATTGGGCTGTCTGGTATCTTTTGGCGCAGTTTATTGTTAACCTGCTCATCGGCTGCTGGAATTATATTTTTTGTCGCTTTGCCGTCTTCCGTAATAAATCTCTTTGATTATGAAAATTTACGCTTATAAGGAACAATTAGGAGAGACGCCGGAATCTTGGTTGCGTCACGCTGGTTATGGCATGATAAGTGATCGCCGCAGTGGCCAGCTAAGTTTTGCTAGAAGATTTACCAGGGATTTTTATCCTCGTTTCCATCTCTATTTTCAAGAAGCGCTTGATGCCGCTGGCCGGCCTATAATTATTTTTAATCTACATTTGGATCAGAAGCGCCCGGGTTATGAAGGTTTTAGCCGTCATAACGCAGAATATGACGGTGAGGTCGTCGAAAGGGAAGCGGCAAGAATAAGCAGTTTATTGCGGCCGGATATTTTTAATCGTTAATCGTTAAATTTTGCCGATATGAACCAGTCAGAAGAAATAAAAGCGAAGCTGGATATCGTCGATATCATCAGGGAATATATCCAGGTTAAGGCGGTCGGCGCTAATTTTCAGGCACTTTGTCCTTTTCATAACGAAAAGACGCCTTCTTTTGTCATCTCTCCAGAAAAGCAGGTTTGGCATTGTTTTGGTTGCGGCCGTGGTGGTGACGTTTTTGCTTTTGTCATGGAAAAAGAGGGTCTTAATTTTATCGAAACCCTCAGGCTTTTAGCTCCGAAAGCCGGCGTCGTTTTGCGCCAGGAAGCTGGCGGCGATTATTCGAAACGCAATCGCTTGCTGGATATTTTAGAACTCGCCGCTAAGTATTATTCCCATATATTAACTTTGCCGGCCGGTGCGGAATTCCGCGCTTATTTAGAAAAACGTGGTTTGAAGAGCGAAACTATCCAGGATTGGAATCTTGGTGTTAGCCAAGAAGCTTGGACTAATCTTTATGATTTTTTGAAACAAAGGCCGCTGCAGGGACGTAAATTTGCTGACGAGGAGATTTTTGCCGCCGGTTTAACTATCCGCAAGGATAATGGCCGCGGTTATTATGACCGTTTTCGTGGCCGCCTGATGTTTCCCATACGCGATCACAATCGCAATGTTATCGCCTTTACCGCTCGTCAGAATCCGAATAAGGAAAAGATTGAGAAGATGGGAAAATATATTAACAGTCCGCAAACCGCCGTTTATGATAAGAGCCGCGTCCTTTTTGGTTTAGATAAAGCCAAGCAAGCGATTCGCGATCAAGATGAAGTGATAATCGTCGAAGGTCAGATGGACGTGATTTCTTGCCATCAGGCTGATTTTAAAAATGTGGTTGCTTCTTCAGGAACGGCTTTAAGCGCTGAACAAGTTACTTTAATCAAGCGCTATACCAATAATGTCTCGCTTCTTTTCGACATGGACGCCGCCGGCCAGATGGCCGCCGATAGAGGAATAAAGGAGGTCTTGTCCCAAGATTTGAATCTTAAAATAATAGTCCTGCCCGATGGCAAGGATCCAGATGAATGTATCCGGCATGATAAAGAGGCTTTCCGCCAGGCCGTCATTTCTGCCAAGCCGATGCTTGATTATTATTATTCCAAAGTTTCTAGCGGTTTGGATTTAGATAATTTAGATAACAAGCGCTTGGTCAGGGATAAGATGTTCGCCATGATCGCCTTGGTTAATAAAAAAACAGAACAAGGATACTGGCTAAAAAGATTGAGCGAAGAATTAGGTTTTTTTGAGCCGGATACCCGGGAAGAATTTTTGAAGCAATTTGCCGCTGGCGGCGTAAAAGATAATAATGCCAATAGGTTAGCGACAGAAAAAATAGAGGAATCTTTGCCAAAAGAAAGCCGGGAACAGAAGCTTTCCGAATTATTATTAGCTCTGCTTATTCGCTATCCAGAGCACCTTATTTTTTGCTTAGATAACTTAAATCCTGATTACTTGACAGTTAGGGAAGCGGCGTTTTACAAAGAGCTGGTAATCTATTATAATAAAACTGGCGCTTTAGAATACGAAAGCTTTAAGGAATATTTGCAAAAATCTAGCCAATCAGCCGAGGTCTTGGACCGATACATACTCCTTTCTGAAAAAGAATTTTATGACAAGGAGGCTGGACAAGCTAAGGAAATTTTGATTAATATTATTGCGGATTTAAAGAACTACGGCCGCCAGCGTCTAATAGGGAAAATCCAGAAAGACTTGGCTATCGCAGAAAAGGCGGGAAATAGCGAAGAAATCTCCCGATTAATGGCCGAATTGAAAAATATAACTAATTTTTGATATGACTACTAACAAAAAAGTCGTCAAGAAAAAAACCAGCAAACTGTCGGTCGCCAAGGCCTCTAAACCCGCCCCAAAATCAGCGAAAGTAACTAAGGCGGCAAAAGATTCGAAGAAGGCGGAAAAAGCTCTAAAAAAGGCCGCTGTGGCTTCAAAAAGCCACGCGAAATCCACCAAGCCAGTTAAAGAAGCGGTCAAAGCGTCTCACAAAGAAGTTTTAGCTTTGCCGCCTTCAGACGAACGTTTGAAAAAGTTAATCGATAAAGGACGCTTGCGTGGTTTTATTACGGAAACCGAATTGCTCTACACCTTTCCAGAGGTTGAAGATTATGTTTATGAATACGACGTCTTTTTGGGAGAATTGCAGAGGAGTGGCGTTAGGATAATGGAAGATTCTGGCCGCATTTTAGATTCCCTGGAAAAGCGCCAGCCGGAAACCACTCACTCCGGCAAAGCCGCTAAAGAAAATGCCGCTAATATCGATCTCTCCAAACTCAACGCTGATTCCATTCAGATGTATTTGAAAGAGATCGGCAAAGTCCCATTGTTGAGCGGAGAAGAGGAAGTCGAATTAGCAAAAAGAAAAGATAAGGGTGATAAAGAAGCCGAGAAGAAAATTATCGAAGCCAATTTGCGCTTAGTCGTTTCTATCGCGAAAAAATTCGCCGGCGCCAAAGGTATGAGCTTGCTCGACTTGATTCAGGAAGGCAATATCGGCTTATTTAGAGCCGTAGAAAAATTCGAATATCGCAAGGGTTATAAATTTTCAACTTATGCTACCTGGTGGATACGTCAGGCCATTACTCGCGCTCTAGCTGATCAGTCCCGCACCATCCGCATTCCGGTCCACATGGTAGAAAATATTAATAAATTTCAGCAGATACAACGCAACCTCATCCAGGAATTAGGTCGTGAACCTTTGGCGGAAGAAATCGCCGCTGAAATGAAAGAGACTCTGGAAAAAGTTCGCTATATCATGAAGATTTCTCAGGATACCATTTCCCTGGAAACCACTATCGGCGATGATGGCGAGGATTCGACCTTAGAAGATTTTATCGAAGATGTTAAAAATGTTACGCCGGATAGAGCCGCTGCTCTGCAGCTACTCAAAGATTATGTTAAGAATATCGTTTCCCAGTTATCGCCGCGCGAACAGAAAATTTTAGAAATGCGTTTCGGTCTAGTCGATGGCGTCGCCCACACTTTGGAAGAAGTCGGACAAGAATTCGAAGTCACGCGCGAACGTATCAGGCAAATAGAATCTAAGGCCTTAGAAAAGATTAGAAAATTCAAAGGTTTGGAGAAGTTGCGTGATTACTAGATAGACGCTATAATAATCAAACTGACAAATTAAACTAAAAGACAGTACAAGAATACTGTCTTTGTGGGAATAGGCCATGAACATCAACAAGAAGCTTGCCATTTCAATTATCGCTGTCTTTACCGCCGCTACTCCGGCTTTGGCTGCCGGCAGTTTTGGTTTCGTTAATAACAATCTCTGGACTAGCGATACCAAGCCGCTCGCCGGAGAGTCTTTGGAAATATACACGGTGATAATCAACGGTTCAAAAGAAGAATTCCAAGGCCAGGTGGTTTTTTACGACGGCGAAGAAGCAATCGGCGAGGCAAAAACTTTTAAACTAACGAAAGATGGCAGTCAGATTATCAGCCAATCCTGGAAAGCGGCGGCTGGTGATCATAAATTGAGTGCCAGAATAAAAGACGCTTTCTTGCTCGCCGCCGATGGTTCAAAAAAAGCCATCAGCGCGGCGGAATCTTCAAATAGCGTTTCAGAAAACCTTTTCGTTGACATTGATACTGATGGCGACACCCTAGGAGACAAAGAAGAAACAGCGCAGGGAACTGACCCGGAAAAAAGCGATACCGATGGCGATGGTTATGACGATGCTATTGATAACGCGCCGACTGATTCCCATTCTTTTCCCGGAACTGATACCGATGGCGATGGCATCAGTGATAAGGTCGACACCGATATTGATAATGACGGTTTATATAATTGGGAGGAAGAGAAAATCGGTACCGACCCAGCCCGTTATGATAGTGATGGCGATGGCGTGAGTGATAAAGATAATTATTTAGCGACTAAAGCTAAAGAAGCGGCTGTCGCCGTAAAAAACACAAGTAGTGCCGTTGCCGCCAATAACGAAAGCGAAAAAAATATTAATCAGCCGCTTAAAGAAACTTTTGATGAGGTTGTTTTAGAAACAGCCATTGAACATCAAGAGCCGAATGCAGACAGCGCGCCGGCGTCAACGGCGATAAGCCAAACTTGGCAAAAGATTTCCTTGCCTTCAGCCTTAGCGGCCGATTCTTCTTCCGCCACTGGCACCTCGTTAAATGCCGCCGATAGCGATAGTTTTTCTTTTTTGCCATTTAGGGATTGCGAAAGTTTCCGCCGTTTATTTTCTCATTCCTGGTATTTCCGTTATATAGTCCTAGGCTTAGTTCTGGCGGCAATCATAATTTTTTTCTTGATTTAAATTGGATGATTATAAAAAAACCGTAATTTTTAATTGATTACGGTTTTGTTTGCCCTTTTTTGAAAAAGTAGATTCCAGATTTCAGGGCAAAGACTAAAGTCTTATAAGAAATCTGGAGCGAATAAGCTACCGTTAAATAAGTTAACTTTATTAAACCGGCGCTTATTTTTTTGACGTTGGGGTGGGTGTCAAAAAATGTAACCCCCCAATTGCTCCGCCCGTTAAATATTTTCCAGGCGGGAACTTTAATTTTTTTTATGCTAGGAAATTTGGTCTTACTGACCATTCCTAACACAATCAAAATGAATCCAATGCCGATTATTGTCGACATTTTTCCTCCTATGCTTTATTTTTAAAATGAACTATTCAAAGAATAATAGCATTTTATATTAAAAATGTCAAGAGGGGGAGTGGTGGCTTTATTTTGATTATTGACAGGATTTCCTTATTTGCTAAAATATCAAAAGAAAATATTGTTTCAGTATTTTCTTTTTATACGCTTATTCCCGGGTAGCGCAGCGGTAGCGCAGTTGGCTGTTAACCAATTGGTCGTCGGTTCGAATCCGACCCCGGGAGCAAGTCCGAACTATTGTTCGCTAGAAGCACCGTATCATACGGTGTTTTTAGTTTATATTCGAGGTTTTTTTGTCTTAATTCAAGGTTCTGAAATACGAAATTCAACAATTGTCGTTTTTCTTGTGGTTCAGAACTTTCAAATATCTCAAGCGCTCTCTGAGCGAGGTTTAACACTGTATTTGCAGTGATATGATACTCTTTATCGGCTTTATCGTGCTTAGCTAATTCTTCCATTACCTTGCCTTGCTTTTCGGTATATTCTTTAAACTTTTTGTTGTAGAAATCGTTAGTAATACTCTGGTCGTATTTATCATCGGCCAGTTTGTTAATTCTATTTTCCAGTTTGTCATATTCAGCCCTTAAAGTTTTTAAGGTGTTCATAAAAAAAGCATTCTGGTTCTTGGTTGATTGCCTTAAATCTTCGGTTAGCTCTTTTACCTTATCATCTGTGAGCTGTATGCTCTCTAAGGCCTCGTATAATGGCTTTAAAAGGTCTTTCTCGGGGATATAAGTCCTTTTAGCGTGGAACTTATGGAAGTTGGTGCAACTATAATAAATATGACCTTTAGATGTTTCTGGAGTAATGGTGCAACCGCATTCTGCACATTTTACCATTCCACGTAGCGAAAAAGGCTTAGAGGCGTATTTAAAGGGCTTCTTGTGCCAACCAGCGCTTACAGACTGCGCTTTATCAAATATATATTTTGTTATTAGTGCGGGGTATTTATGAGGATATATATCATTTTTTATTCGCATCATTCCGTAATAGAAAGGATTTTTAAGGGTGTGGTTAATCATACTAATAGTCATCGGAGCGCTTTTATCTGATTTACTTGTAAATCCAGCCTTATCTAAAAAATCTTTTATTTTTCGCATTGAGTAATTACCAGTAGCATACATTTCAAATATCTTTGTTATATAGGGGCCCCTTACTGGGTCAACTATAATGCTTTTTACGCCATTTTCATTTTCAACATTGATATAACCAATCGGCGCCCATCCTGGCCATTCACCTCTTTTGATTTTTGTTTCATTGGCTCTTTTTACGTTATCACTGATAGCATCGGAGTAGTATTTAGCCAAGCCTAAGTTAATGCCAAAATGGAATTTTTCAACGGCTGATATTTGTGAGTTGATAATAAGATTGTCTGAGGCAAAATGAAGCTCAATTTTATCGCTCATCGCCATTTCATATAAATAAGCAACTCGCTTATCAAAAACATTTCTTGAAAATCTATCTACTTTATCAAAGCAAACTATAATTTTTTCCTTAGATTGTTTTATGTAGTCGATAATTTTATCAAAGTCATCTCGTTTTGTCTTATAAGCGCTTTCGTCAAAGCTAAGCGTTTTTGCAACCTGAAAATTTCTTTGCTTGCAATATGTTTCCATACGAACAACCTGAGCTGGTAAAGAATTGCCTGCATCTTTTTGTTCTTCAGTTGATACTCTTGCAAGGATTATTGCTTTCATACTAATTAAAATGAAATCTCTTCAATTTTTTCATAGAGATTTTCTAAA
Organism: uncultured Gammaproteobacteria bacterium; assembly: GCA_964408785.1. Lineage (GTDB taxonomy): Bacteria > Patescibacteriota > Patescibacteriia > Patescibacteriales > UBA12465 > UBA12465. Next base: position 13,067 of record CAYPAS010000008.1, read on the forward strand.
TTATTTTCAAATACGCGAAAGCCAGTCCCGTGGTTTCTTGCCATTGTTCCTTTATCGTGTAGACGTAGGTCAACCAATAAATGTTCGTTTTCAAATTGATGTTTTAATATAGCTTGTGTTGTTCCTCCAGAAAGCAATCTTGCTCTATCAAATAAAAAGTATTCAATCCCGTCACGTTCTTCTACCCTCGCTTTTACCAATAATACATTTTTCACTTTTGCTTCAAATCTTTTTTCAATTTCTGAAAGTTGCCAAGTAGCAATAATGTTGCCATCTATATGTCTAACGGAAATCGAAGTATCATCAACAGTGAGAAATAGCCCAGCGCTGTTAGGCTTCATACTCATTGTATAATACATTCCAAGCCGACCATCTTTATCAAGAGAACCATATTTTTTTATAGCTTCGAGCGGGTTCATTTTCCAAGCCTTGTTATTGAAAGTAAAAAGAGTTGTCATTCCTGCGTGGCGCTCTCTTTGTGCTTTTAATTCTATTTCGCCAAAATCAGGAGAACTGATATTGTTTTCTTTAATTTCAAGTAATGTTTCAAGGGTATAGCCTATGCCTGTCGGACCATTTCTTAAGCTTTTGGTAAATCCTAATTTTTTCACTTTAGATAACTTTTCTTTAATCTCTTGTATTGTTAGTGTCATATTTATATTTTTTTAAAAATTACTATATATTCGTTAGACATTGTTTTTAGCTTTGCTCCAGTTACGTTTGTGGGTGAATTTTGTGACGGCATTACTTTATTTAAAATATCTCTAACATAAATGCCTTCAAATTTTAAACCCATACTGTCGAGAAAAAATGCTGTAATTTGGTCCATAGGTATCTGATAACCCTTTACAGTTCTATTTCCGACTACAAAGCAAACTCTTCCGTTTTCATTTAAATTTTTGATGACATTTCTGATAACATTATAATAACCATTATAGAAATGTAATACTTCCTTTGCTCTTTTCTTATCGATTTTTTCGATTTTATTTAAAATTTCAGTTAATAGGCCACACTTTTTAATTTCCTCGTTCAATACGCCAACTTTGCCAATACTTTCATTATCAACTTTGTAATTATTGCCTCCGTATATATTTAAATCATCAATCCATTCCGAACCAAAACTTGAGTATTCGCCATAAGCCACGGTTGTCTTGCTGTCGCCGTATGGCGGAGATGTTATAACTAAGTCATATCTGATTTCTGGTGCGATTGGTTGCTCTGAATTAGATAAGATTGGCCGAGCGACTTTTTTAGGCTTCTCTGAATTTGAAAAAATTTCAATAGTATTTTCAATATGTTCAAATAATTTATCAAATACATTATTCTGAAAATCTTTAATTTTTTCAGCCTTAACTCTAAATCTTTTAAATTCTCCGTTTCTCGTTAACGATTGATTTCTGCAGATATACGCGAAAGTAATAATAAAAAAATTATTATATTTGTATTTTTTGTTTTTTAATATAAATCTTACTTTGCCCAAATCTTCGATTACTTCTTTTGTATACCAATAGTCAATGTTTTTGATTTCAGGAATATCAGTTTTTTTATTTTTAAGAATAGATTTTTTAAAATCATCAAATTCTTCTTTTAACTTCTTAATATCGTATTTATCACTTTTTACTTTGGCTATTAGTAAAGACAATGGGTTAATATCAAAACCGATTGAAGAATGATTGTTGAGCGCTGATTGTAATAAAGTGACACCACTACCGCAAAATGGGTCAAAAATTATATCATTCTCTTTTGCGTATTTTTTAATAAGATAGTTAACAAGCAACGGGTGTAGCATTGCTGGATATGGATGTATTTTATGCCTTTCTCTTGTTAGTTTTTCCCCAGCGAAAGAAAGCTCTTTTTGTATTGTTTTTTTATACATAATTATTATATCTTTACTTTTTTTAAAAAAGATTGAAATTCAGTATTATCAATCCGAAATTCTTTGCCCATTTTGTAAGCCTTTAATTTACCAGATTTAATGTATCTGTAAATTGTCATTATATTAAAACCGAGAAGTTCGGCTAATTCTTGTGCAGTATAAAATTGTTTTTTATCTTCGCTCATAATTTTTTGATTATCTTATAGTTTTTTTGTAGATACATAAGCTCATCAATTTTACTTTTAAGTATTTCAGATACTTTAAATTTCTTATGCTCGGATAAGTTTTGTTCTTGTAGGCTTAGCACTGTAGCTAAAGCGCCAAAGTAATCATTACTCTCAATATGGAATTTTAAGTTATCCTCATTTTTGATTTTCATATTGATATTATACTTTACTTTTCTTTACATATCAAGTTTTCGGTTTTGTTTAGCCTATAAGGCTTAAAATCCTTTAATTCTCGGCGAATATCTTTTATAAAGCCCCAAACGGAACTTGCAAAAATCTCGTCTTCAAACTGTTTTAAATTTTCTTTTACTGTTTGCCAATCAGCTCGATTGCGCCTATGGCTATCTATAATTTGCCTAAATCCCTTAATGCCATCATCGTCTTTGCATAACATATATAGTCCAACCGCTTTTATTGCTTGTAGAATTTTAGTTTTTGGATATTTCATAAAAATAAGCTGTAAAATATATTGCGGACTGCTATTAGTATTAAAGATAAATAGGTTATTGCCGAAAAAATTATCCCAGTAGTAATTGACGATTTTTTTGCATAGTTCTTTATTAAAAATATCTTTAAACGTAGGGTTCGTTTTTTGCTCCAGAAAGTCCATAACATTGTTGAGCTTTTGTTTTAAACTTAGCCTAATCTCTAATCTTAATATCTGGAGTATCTGTTCATTTGTCTTTATGTAATCAAATATAGATAATTGCTGTTTAGTTTGGTCTTTGTCAGTAGCCCTTTTTTGTGGCTTTACTAAGTCATTTATCTTGTCATAAATAACGAAAGAATGGGAGCGAGTATAAAATTGCAGGACTTCGCCGTTATTTCTATAGTTCTTTTCATCAAAATCAAATCGTTTACTGCAGTCTATTTTGTTAAGCTCTTTAATTGCGAGATTGGCAGTATAACCTTTGCTGAGCGGTATATTTTTTGAGGGGTGAAATGATATAATTTCAGCATTTTCAAGGCAAGTGCTAAATACTAACACTCCCATTGATTGCATTCTTTCCCGTAATGTTTTAATAACTAAATCAAAATCGCTATCATCAAGTTCTTCAACGTTATTGTTAAATATCAATTTAGGTGCTGAAAATTCAACTTTCAGAAAAAGAATAGCTCCTCTTTTTATCAATGTTAATCTTGGTTTATAAATATCATTCTTTTTATCTTGTGTTGTTGGGTTATTTATCCATTTTCTAAAACCGCCCTTTGCGCCTGTAATTTGCTCTTTGGTCGCACCAAAATTTTCGTATATTTGGATATGATATTGACTTGGATTAAGTTGTAGTATTACCGTGTCCAACATTTCATTACATTTTTAGAAAGTATTTTTTAGGCAAATAGCTTGCTCACTTTTTTTATAATCTCATCTTCTATAAACTTGCTTGTTTCCTTGTTTGTTGGGTGGAAGATGTTTATGTCTTTATCGCCGATTTTCTTTGTAGGGTAAGTTATTCTGTATCCGCTCCCATCAAGCTTTTTATGTATGCCAATTGAGCCTAAAAATAGGCTATTATCAAGCAATACGCTCCCAAAAGCGATTAAGCCGTTATTGGCTTTAATCGGTATTATCTGAACTTCTGTTATTTTCATATAAATTTGGGTTATTTCTCATATCTATTTCTAAAAGCAATTTGAAAAATCCAGTCAGATTGTGCTTGGCTTCGAGTTGTTCATTAGTTAATTGTTCTTTTTGATTGCAAATAAAAATAACCTTAGTTTGTTATAAGGTTATTTTATATGAAGGCTGTTTATCTAAATTTGTCTAAAATTATCTAAATATATTTAGAGTTTATTCTTATTTGTTTAGTGTTTTTGATAATAAAATCGTTTACTCCAGTTTTTATTATGATTTCTTTATTTATCTCATCTCCGGCGGTATAACATTTTCGCCAATCTCCGCTCTCATAATCTTCTCCCCAATCCTCGATGATTTCATCATAGTTCCAGTTTTTTGTCTTGTTTTTAAATAGGGAATTAAGAAGTTCTTTTTGATTGTATTTTTTACTAAAGTCAATTTCAGTGTTTTTAAAAATTAAGACCCCATTTTCATTGTTAAAGGTTGATTTTGTTGTATTCGAATTTGATTTTTTAATTATTTTATCAATTGTTGACAATACATTCTTTAATTTTTTTAATATATCTTTATCGTTTATTATGAGCGTTATTTCTGGGAATCCTTTATATTTATCCGCTGTTAATTTAATTGACGCCTCTCGATTAAGACCTTCCACTACGCTTCTGACTTCTATTAAAGAAAAATTTTCTTTATTATATGCTCTTGTTGCTATACTATATTCTTTTTTATCTATGCTTATTCCAATTATTTCTAATTCACTTAATGTAATCTCAATAATAGCCTTTATTTTTTGAAGGCTACGTAGACTTAACTGTTTTAACCAACCATTTATATTGTTTTTTTCCATAATTTCATTACTTCTTTAACTAACTATAGTTTATCATTTTAGTGTAAAATGGCAATCTTCTTGAAAAATTTGCAAATCAATAGCTATTTGCTCCCAGTCTAAAGTTCTAAACACGTGTTTAATGGGGAGCCAACAACATTTTGGTGTTTAAGACCAACAGGAGAGGCCTAATATTACCAAAAAATCAAAAGAACTCAGTTTGCGCTGAGTTCTTTTGTTTGGGTCAAATATGCGGAAAGGCCTGTAGATAAAGGGGATTTTTGGTTCGAATCCGAATATTGTTCAAAAAAAAGAGCTGTTAAAACAGCTCTTAAGTTTAATGTTTTTTTCCAATGATTTTTATCATTGGATGTTTTTTTTCTTTTATGTAGGCTATGCATTCAGTTAACCAAAAAACAGTTTTAAAATTTTTAGTCTGATTTAAATTAATCCAATAAAAATCATCATGTTCTCTTTTATTTAGAATAATTTTTTTTGGATTACCTATGCATTCAGCTAAAAATATTAAAGTTATAAATTGTTTATCTTTAGCTTTGTCCACAACAGAATTAAAA
>CAYPAS010000009.1:0-17447 GCA_964408785.1 uncultured Gammaproteobacteria bacterium
CCCCAGACGATATCTTGAGCCGGAGCAACTATCGGATCACCGGTAGCCGGCTTTAATAGGTTGTGAGAAGAGAGCATCAAAGTTTCCGCTTCTAAACGCGCTTCTTTGGTTAAAGGGACATGGACGGCCATCTGGTCACCATCGAAGTCGGCGTTAAAGGCCGTACAAACGAGAGGGTGAATCTGGATAGCTTTACCTTCAATAAGTATCGGGCGGAAAGCCTGAATACCTAAACGATGCAAAGTCGGAGCGCGGTTAAGAAGAACAAAAGCACCCTTAACAACTTCTTCCAAAATATCCCAAACCTCATCATGTCCAGCTTCGATATAACGGGAAGCACTACGGACATTGTGAACTATTTCTCTCTTAATAAGGTGGGAAATAATGAACGGTTTGAAAAGTTCCAAAGCCATAGTCTTCGGCAAACCGCACTGGTCGAGATTTAAACGCGGATTGACGACGATAACGCTGCGGCCGGAGTAATCGACGCGCTTACCGAGAAGGTTTTGGCGGAAACGACCCTGCTTGCCTTTCAAAGCGTCAGCTAAAGATTTCAACTGTCTCTTCTGGCCAGTGGAAGCCGTAACCGTCTTAGTGTGGCGGGCGGAATTATCAATCAAAGCATCGACAGCTTCCTGAAGCATGCGTTTTTCGTTGCGGCAGATAACTTCCGGGGCGTTCAAATCGACAAGCTGTTTCAAACGATTATTACGGTTAATAATACGGCGATAAAGATCGTTAAGATCAGAAGCGGCGAAACGGCCGCCATCAAGAGCAACCATCGGACGCAAATCCGGAGGCGTAACCGGCAAAACGGTCAAAATCATCCATTCCGGACGAATATTGTTGTTGCGGAAACTCTTCAAAAGTTTCAAGCGCTTAACTAATTTTTCTTTCTTGGAATCAATAGCGTCTTGTAACTTTTCTTCCAAGCTATTAATACTCTTTTCCAAATCAATCTTTTCTAATAAAGAGCGGATAGCTTCAGCACCAATAGAAGCCTCAAAGATGTGGCCGAACTTGCGGCTCAAATCCTGATACTGCTGTTCACTTAAGATAAGAAGCGGTTTCAACTCTTTTAATTCTTTCTGAACCTGGCCGAAATCTTCTTCTAGGCGCTCCAAGCGTTCTGCCTTCTGTTTTAAAATTTCTTTAGCCGCGGCCGCTTCTTCGCCACCCTCTTTCTTTAATAAATTATTAAATTCATTATCAATACTTTTAACTTTGGACTTGTATTCTGCCTTAATCTGTTCAATAGTCGCTTCCTTCAAGGTTTCATCGACATCGGTAACGATAAAATTGGCATAATAGATAACTTTTTCCAAAGATTGGATGCCGAGATTCAAAAGTAAGCCGATTTTGGAAGATAAGCCACGCAAAAACCAAATATGAGTAGCCGGTACCTGTAAAGAAATGTGGCCCAAGCGTTCACGACGAACGATGCTTCTGGTAACCTCAACGCCGCACTTGTCGCAAACAATGCCTTTATAACGTATTTTCTTATATTTGCCACAAGCGCATTCCCAGTCCTTAGTCGGACCGAAAATCTTTTCGCAGAACAAGCCGTCCTTTTCCGGTTTTTGAGTTCGATAGTTGATAGTTTCCGGGCGGGTAACCTCGCCGTATGACCATTCAACGATTTCTTCCGGGCTGGCCAATTTCAAACGGATGGCCGCGAAATCGCTAGTTTTTATCGGATTTAGCATATGTCTAAATTTAAATTATTTTTTCAAGCGTCTTATTCAGCGGCCTCATCGCCGTGGTCTTCCGCCACGGTGGCGATGATTTCTGGTTGAGGCACAGCGTATTTATCCTCCTCTTTTATTTCTTCGTCGATTTCCGTGACGACTTCGGAGGCCGGCTGGCCACCTTCACCGCCCAAAAGTTCGACATTTAAACAGAGGCCTTTAAGTTCGCGGATCAAAACATTGAAAGATTCCGGAACATTAAGTTTTTCTATTTCCTCACCCTTAATAATTGATTCATAAGCCTTACTGCGGCCAGGAACGTCATCGGATTTAATGGTCAACATTTCCTGTAATATGTGGGAAGCGCCATAACCTTCAAGGGCCCAGACTTCCATTTCACCGAATCTCTGTCCGCCGAATTGAGCTTTACCACCCAAAGGCTGTTGAGTAATCAAGGAGTAAGGACCGATGGAACGCTGGTGAATCTTATCATCAACCATGTGGTTCAATTTCAAGACGTATTTATAGCCGACGGTTATCTTATTATCATAAGAATCACCAGTCTTTCCGTCATAAAGAGTAACCTTTCCATCTTCTGGTAAGCCAGCGGCCTTCAATTGTTCGCGAATCTGATCTTCGGAAATACCATTCAAAGCCGGAGTAACAACTTTATAGCCGAGTTTCTTGGCGGCAAAACCCATATGGGTTTCTAGTAATTGTCCGAGGTTCATACGAGAGATAATACCCAAAGGAGAAAGGATGACATCGATAGGAGTGCCATCGGCCATAAAAGGCATATCTTCAACCGGAACGACACGGGAAATAACACCCTTGTTGCCATGGCGGCCTGACATCTTATCACCAACCTGAATCTTACGTAGGTTAGCGACGGAAACCTGGATGGATTTCAAAACGCCAGCTGATAATTTATCGCCTTCTTCACGGGAGAAAATCTTGATATCGACAACCTTGCCGTGTTCGCCATGTTCCAAATATAAAGAGGAATCACGAACATCCTTAGCCTTTTCACCGAAAATAGCTCTTAATAATTTTTCCTCAGCCGACAAAGTAGTTTCGCCTTTAGGCGTAATCTTTCCGACTAAAATATCGCCGGAAGAAACTTCCGCGCCGATATTGATAATACCCTCTTCATCAAGATTCTTAAGCTTCTCTTCGCTGATGTTCGGAATATCATTAGTGATAACTTCCGGACCTAACTTGGTATCACGAACATCGATAGTATAATTTTCAATATGGATGGAAGAATAGACGTCTTCCTTAACCAAACGTTCTGAAATAATAACGGCGTCTTCATAATTGAAACCCTCCCAAGTCATGAAAGCGACGAGAACATTGCGACCCAAAGATAATTCACCATTATCAATTGCCGGGCCATCGGAAAGGATATCTCCCTTCTTTACCTTATCGCCGAGATTAATAACTGGATGCTGGTTGATACAAGTAGACGAGTTAGAACGGAGGAATTTATTCAAATTATAATGATAACGCTCGCCTTTCTTATCTTCTAAAACAATATGAGCGGCATCGACTTCAACGATAGTGCCATCCGTTTTAGCAACAGCGACGTGGCCGCTATCACGAGCGGCACGTTCTTCAACGCCGGTACCGACAATCGGAGATTCAGCTTTAACCAAAGGAATCGCCTGACGTTGCATGTTCGTTCCCATGAGCGAGCGCTGACCATCGTTGTGTTCCATGAAAGGAATCAAACTGGTAGCGATAGAAATAATCTGGTTAGCGGCTAAACCGACAAAATCAATCTTGTCGACATCTTCAACGCCCGGCTGACCATTTTTTCTAACTTCATATTTACTGACCATCATGTAACCATCACCATCTAACGGGATGGTAGCATCGACGGTCGTATATTTTTCTTCTTCAAAAGCGTCAAGATAAACGATTTCATCAGTAACCCGGCTGCCGCGCTTGTCGCGGACGACTTTGCGATAAGGGCTTTCCAAAAATCCATAACTATTCAAACGAGCATAGCTGGCCAAATGACCGACTAAGCCGATGTTCGGACCTTCCGGAGTAGCAATCGGACAGATACGACCATAATGAGTAGCGTGAACGTCGCGGACATCGAAACCAGCACGTTCGCGAGTCAAACCGCCCGGACCCATCGCCGATAAACGACGCTTGTGTTCCAATTCGGCTAAAGGATTAACCTGGTCCATGAATTGCGATAGCTGAGAAGACATGAAGAATTCACGGATAACACCGATAACCGGACGAGCGTTTATTAATTTGCTTGGTGTCAAAGAAGCGATATCAGAAGTGGACATGCGATCCTTGATGATTCTTTCCATACGGGAAAGACCGACACGGAAACGGGTCTGAATCAAGCCGCCAATAGCGCGGATACGGCGATTGCCGAGATGATCGATATCATCTTCTGGTTCTTTAGTAATATTTAAACGGATGACTTCCTTGATAATCAAAACTAAATCTTCTTTTCTTAGAATGCGGTTTTCTTTTTTAGTGGCCGGCAAATCAAGGCTGAAACGGCGATTAAGCTTATAGCGTCCAACGCGGCCGAAATCATAACGATCAAAACGGAAGAACATCGAATGGATGAGTTGGCGAGCATTATCAACTGAAGCCAAATCTCCCGGACGGATACGGCGATAAACTTCCTGCAAACCTTCCGCTTCATTTTTAGCGGCATCTTTTTCGATGGTTGATTCGATAAAAGTTTTTTCCTCATTGTTCTTGACCAAATCGACATCGGCGAAAAGCTTAATGAGTTCTTCATCACTTTCATAACCAAAAGCTCTAAGCAAGGAAGTAACGGCTACCTTACGCTTGCGATCGATGCGGACCCAAAGGACTTTATTGTAATCAGTTTCTATTTCCAACCAAGCACCGCGGTTCGGAATGATTTTCGCGCCATAGCATTTCTTGCCCTTAATAAATTCTGAGGTGAACATAACACCAGCGGAACGGATAAGCTGGGAAACTACGACTCTTTCGATGCCATTGATAATGAAAGTTCCTTTATCGGTCATGATCGGGAAATCACCCAAAAATACCTCCTGATTCAGGGACTTGCCAGTCTTCTTATTAACTAAACGGGTTTTAACGCGCAAAGGAGCTTCGTAGGTGATATTTTTTTCACGACTTTCAACCTCGCTGAATTTCGGTTCATCAAGATAATAATCATCAAGATACAATTCAAGATCGCGGCCGATAAAATCGCTCACGGGATTGATTTCATCAAAGAGCTCGCCTAAACCCTCCTTAAGAAACCAGCGGTAGCTGTCAGTCTGGATCTCAATGAGATCTGGCATGGCCATGACGTCAGCGGCGCTGGAAAAAGATTTGCGTTTTAGCATAGCGCGTATATAAAAAGAGAAATATAAATAAGCTAGTCATTTTTAAACCAAAAAAATCCCAATCCCAAAAAGGCTTGAGTTTAAAAAGCTATTAAATTAACTTATTTTTTTATAAATCACTTTTTTATTAAAAAAGTGTTAAGATAACTTAATAATAATATGCTAATTATTTTTTGTCAATACACAATTTTTCAACAATTGCTTCCCTGACGATTTCTCTTTCATCCCATGGCATTTTGGCGCCGCCAGCCAGACAAATTGATTGCTCCGCGCCCTTGCCAGTAAACAAGACAATATCATCTTTTTCTGCTAATTCTACAGCTTTTTTTATAGCTTCGCGCCGATCATAAATTTTAAAAAGATCTTTCCCTTCTTCTTTGCCGGAATTCTCGGCGCCGATAGCCACTGCTTCCATAATCTTCAAAGGATCTTCATCGTAAGGGTCTTCATTGGTGACAACTACGTAATCTGCTTTACGGCCAGCGATTTCTCCTAAAATCGGTCGGCGGGAACGATCGCGGCCGCCGCCGGCTGAACCTAAAACATGGATAATGCGCTGATGCGGCAAAATATCTACAACTTGATAAAGCTTTTCTAAAGCTTTCGGCTCAAAAGAATAATCAACTATAGCCGTAAAATCCTGGCCAGCCGAAATCATTTCTAGTTTTCCAGCTAAACCACGAACCTCTTCCAAACCGTCTTTAATAGTAGCAAAAGGCAGTCTCTGACTTAAACCAACAGCCGCCGCCGCTAAAGCATTTTGCGCGTTAAAGGCGCCCAATAAACGCAAATTTACCACCTGATCTTGAATAGAAACTCTAGTGCCACTAGACAAAGACTCCACATCACCACCAAGCAAGAACTGAAAATCCTTAGTGCCGGCGCTCTCCCGCAGTTGTTTTTCTAATTCAGAAGCATTTTTTGAAGACAAAGAATAAGCGATTTTCGATTCGCTCCAGAAATTTAAAAAATACGGAGCGTGTTCGTCGTCGCCATTAACGATTATAGTTTTGGAAATCCTGGTTAAATCTAATTTTTTTAATTCGCTTGAAGGTTCAGTAACGTGGCGATGATCATCAACGTATTTCGGCTGACAATTCTTTAAATGGGCGAAAAGCTTGCCTTTAGCCGCCCGATAATTTTCAAAACTACCATGTGATTCGATATGTTCTGGATATATTCCGGTAAAAACCAGGACGTCGTAATTGATAAAACGATGGCGAAATTGTTCTATACCTTCGGAAGTGGTTTCAATAACGGCATAACAGCAATTATTCTTCAGCATCCTAAAAAGTAATTTCTGAATGAAAAAGCGGCCAGGCATAGTCATCTTTTTGTCATTCAGCCATTCACGATTGCCATCAGAAAAAACCGCCGTTGAAGTGAAGCCGGTCTTATAGCCGGCGGCCGTCAATAAATTGGCCAAAAAATAAACGGTTGAAGTCTTGCCAGTAGTGCCGGTAACGCCGATAACAACTAAGCGTCGGCTAGGAAAGCGATAAAACAAGGCAGCCAAGAAAGCTAGGGAATAATGGTAATAAGGTTGCAAAACCTTAAATAAACGCCTGGGTATGATTTTTTTGATCTTATCAAACATAGATGTTTATTTTAGCGCGAAAAGAACATTTCGTCATCATCTTCTAGAGGATTAGCATTTTTCTTTGATTCCGCGGGGCTTTCCGTCGTTTCTTCATGTTCTGAATTTTCTTCTTCATCAACATCTTCTTCCCGCTCACGAATATCTTCTAAAATTTCATCTTCATCATTGATAACGTCCTCTTCTTCCTCTACCGTTAACGACAACTCTTCCTCCGTTTCTTCATTTTCTTCTTCAGGTTCGCTGGCTTCATTTTCAGAGAAAATCAAACCCTCGCCGCCCTCATCCTCTAAATAACTTTCTGGAGCGGTTGATTCAGAACGTTTGTGAATAGGAGCGGCGCTCAAACCGCCGTTCATCATAGACTCATACTGATCCTGGCTGATTAAGACTTCGCGCGGCTTAGCCCCGTTAACTGGTCCGATTATGCCGGACTCTTCCAACATATCAAGAATTTTAGCGGCTCGTCCGTAACCGATAGACAAACGGCGCTGTAACATAGAAGTCGAGGCTTTACCAGCTTTAATGATAATATTTTTTGCCTCTTCAAATAGCTCATCTTCGTCGCCATGCGTGCCATCAAGGCCGATGCCGGCGTTGCCGCTAACTTTCTGGCGGTCGGTAACACCTTCTAAATATTCAGCTGGACCGCTTTTTTCTTTTATATAATTTACAACATCGTTTATTTCATTGTCGCTCAAATAAGCGCCCTGGATACGTTTGGGTTTAGCGAATTCGGCGGTTGAGAAAAGCATGTCTCCCTGGCCTAATAATTTTTCCGCGCCAGAAGCGTCTAAAATAGTCTTGGAATCAACGACGGAGGCAACCGAAAAAGCAATACGAGACGGGATATTAGCCTTGATGAGACCGGTAATAACATCGACGCTCGGACGCTGAGTGGCTAATATCAAGTGGATACCAATGGCCCGCGACATCTGAGCCAAGCGAATGATTGCCGCTTCCATATCTTTACCAGCGGTCATCATGAAATCCGCCAATTCATCAATAATGAAAACGATATACGGTAATTTTTCACTGGAAGACTGGTTATATGACTGAATATTTTTCTTGCCAGCCTTATTGAGAATATCATAACGACGATCCATTTCATTCAAACACCACTTCAAAGCGTTTATCGTCTTAGAAACTTCAGTAATAACCGGCGTTAAAAGATGCGGGATGCCGTTATAAGTCGGCAATTCAACGCGCTTGGGATCGACCATGATGAAGCGTAAATCTTCCGGGTTATTCTGATAAAGCAAGCTGACGATAATCGCGTTCAAACAGACTGATTTACCAGAATTAGTCGCGCCGGCAACCAATAAATGAGGCATCCTGGTTAAATCATAGAGCCAAGAAGTGCCAGCCACATCCTTACCGAGAGCAATCATTAAATTATTCTTGCGGTTTCTAAAAACATCGTCTTCTAAAATTTCCCGCAAACCGACAATGGCTTTCGCTTTATTAGGAACCTCGACGCCAACCAGAGATTTGCCCGGTATTGGCGCTTCAATACGGATAGGATGAGCGGCCAAGGCCAAAGAAAGATCATTATTCAAAGTAGTAATCCGCGCTAATTTAACGCCTTCAGCCGGACGGAAAGTATATTGAGTAACAGTCGGACCAACTTTGGTTTCTCCCATTTCCACTGGAATACCGAATTTTTCCAAAGTCTTTTGGATTTTCAAGGTGTTAACTTCCGTATCACCGCCGTGGGCTTTGGTCGTTTTATTATTTAAAAGCTCTATCGGCAAATCAATCTTGATACTGCGCTTGGGCCAAACAATCTTTTCTTGAATTTTCGGACCGTCATGACGTACGGCTCGCAAAGGCTCTGCCTCTAAAACTGTTTCCTCTTTGGCGTTTAATTCTTTTTTCTGCCAAGCGCCAAGTATTTCTTCACGAGCGGCCGCAATTAATTCTTCCTTGCTAACCGCCACCTCTTCCTTCACCGCCGGCGACTCATCAGCATCTTCATCGTCATCCTCTTCTTGTTTGCCAGAAAAAATCTGTCGAAAAAAAGCGGCAAAAGGCGAAAATATTTTTGCCCAGATGCTTTCATTGCCGATTAAACGGCTTAAGGAAGTGTTAAAGACTAAAACTAGAGCAGTTAATAAGAAGGCGAAAAGAATAACTACGCCGCCCCAAAAACCGAAAAGGTAAGAAAATAAACGGCTGAGATAATAACCGACGTAACCGCCGCCGCTGCCGCTTTCTACCGAAACTAACCAATCTGATTGTTCAATAAAAAAGTGGAATAATGTCTGATAGGAAAAGAAAAGGAGACCAAGCCCTAAATAATCGACAAAACCCAGGGAGCGGCGAGAAAAGCCACCAAGAATAAAAGCCCAATAGAAAAAAATAAAAGGCACTAACCACTTGCCCCAGCCAAAAATCAAAGTCAGCCACAAAGACAGAAAACTGCCGAAATGACCGGATAAATTAAACAAACCGAGCAAGCTAATCAAGCCGCAAACAATGGTAATCAGGATGGCTATCGAACGTTTTGCCTGATCATCGAGATCGAATTCTGGCAAACTGACGTAATCCAAGGGATTATTATTTTTTTTCTTTCTGGACATATTGATTTAAACAGCAATAAAAACCTCTCTAACTGATAAAAACATTATAACACAAGCTAAAGCAACAAAAAAAGGACTGCCCCGATAAGCAGTCCTTAGTGGTAATCGCCTTAATTTATTTCCAAATCGATAAAAACCGCTTCCGGCACTTGGGCGCGGATCTTTTTTTCCAGTTCGTCTATCTTCTTGCCGACTAAACGAGGGACTCTATCGATATAATCAACCGAAAATTTCATAAAATTGCTATAACTTTCTTTAGCTTCCTCATATTCATTTTCCAAAAAATGATGACCGGACATTTCTTTGATCAAAGAAGAGGCATTGAACTCAATATCACATTTGACTAAATATTTATCGACATCCAAAATAGCTGATTTAAAATCTAAAACTTTTTCAACGGTCGAATCGGATAAAAGTATTTCTTTAATCAGATCTTCTTTCTCTTTAGGGATCGAACTGGTAATCAAATAATGGCGATTCTTGGCGATAAGCAAAACAGCGGCGACCCCCAAAAGCAAACCGATAAAAATAGAAGCACCAGCGTCCCAATAATAACTACCGCTTATCTTAGTTAAGATAATACTTAATCCGGCAATCGCGACACCGAAAACAGCCAGACCATCCTCATAAACAACAGCTAAAGTGGTCGGGTCGGCTTGGGAAATTATCTTGCGCCAGGAATCATCTGGGAAACGTGAAAGGACGTCGCGGATAGCCAAGATTAAAGTTCCCGTTTCAATAATAAAAGCTGCTAAAAGGATGCCAAGATTCCAGTAGCTGAACTCCGGCAAACTACCTTCGATCAAAGAATCTATACCGTGATAAATAGTGACGCCGCTACCGATGAAAAAAATACCGCAGGCGGAAATAAGCGCCCAAATATAGCGTTCACGGCCATAACCATAAGGATATTGACGATCGGGCTTGCGAGAAGAGCGTTTCACGCCGATAACCAATAATAATTGATTGGCGGTATCCGCGACGCTATGGATAGCTTCGGAAAACATCGCGCCCGATCCAGTAAAAGCAAAGCCTATAAATTTAGCGACGCAAACGACGGCGTTGCCAATAAACGCAGCAATGACTGGTAAAAATCCTGATGGCTGTTTAACGTGTGACATATGAAAAAATAATTTATAAAGCTAGATACCTAATTCTTTTTCCGCCGATTCTAGAAGTCCCAAAGCCCGACGCTCATCTGATTCTTGGCGCAAGAACCAATAAATAGCGGTGCGGACATCGGTCCAGGCGCGATAAATCTTCAAGCCTTCCGCCAAGTTTTCATCCATTTCCCATGAAGAAGCTTCCAAATAAGCATCGAGGAAAGCGGCGGGAGCGGCGGTGGCCAAAAAATGATCACCCAATTTAGAAATAATCTTATATTCTAACTGCCGACTAAAAGAGGCTAAATCGCGAGCCGGATCAGCCAAACACATATCGGAAAAATCTATCAATCCCAAGCAGCCGCTCGGAGTAATAATTATATTTTCTGAATGAGCATCACCGTGTATTAATTTTTTTTCTAAAAAAGCGCGCGCCGCTTCTTTTTCGATGAGGATATCATACAAGCTTTCTAGACGCTTAGCGTAAGTAGCATTATAGCGGCTGGCTAAATCTTTAACTGCTTTTTCTTTACCAGGAACTATAGTTTCAATGCGGGAGTTAAGTGAATTAAAATCCTGGCCGCTAGCCGCCGGTAAAGAATGGAGGCGAGAAAAAAGCCGGCCACTAAGAGCGGCTAAACGGATTATTTCTTCGCTATTTCCTTGCTTAATATAATAAAGGAAATTTTTACCACTTAAAGCGCGATAAAAAAAAGCGCGAAAATTCTCATCAAAAAATAGGGGGCGAGGAATAACAAAATTTTCCGTCGTAAAATCATGAGACCAAAGATAACTCAAAGCCGAAAAAGCCTGGCGCCGGTCTTCATGGCTATGAGCGGCGCAAATTATCGGAATAATTTCTTCTTGTTTGTCGGGAGTCAAAAAATGAACATGGAAAGCGATGACCAAGTGATAAGCGTTATTCCAAAGTCCTTTTTTATATGGATGAATAGAGACGCGGCTGATCGCGGAAAATTTAGGATAAAGCGGCAAAAGACGACTACGAAAATAGTTATTAATAAATTCTTGATCAAAAAGATTCGTAATACTAATCATAAAATCAAACCTTTAACGACCGCTTATATAATTCCAAATATTTCTTAGCTGGTATATCCCAACCACTGGAACGTTTCATCGCTCTTTTAACTAATACCGACCAGGCTTTAGGGTGGCGATAATTTTCCAAAGCACGAACGACGGCTTGATGCAAATCAAAAACGTTTTCGTGTTTAAAAGTAAATCCCGTGCCAGAAAGCGTATCGGGAGAAAAATCTTCAACCGTATCACGCAGGCCGCCAGTTTCTCGAACTATCGGAATACAGCCATAACGCATAGCAATTAATTGATTAATGCCGCAAGGCTCATAACTTGATGGCAACAGTAGAAAATCTGAACCGGCGTAAGCCAAGGTTTCATAACGCTGATTAGCTTCATGAGAAGGAACAACGGCTAGCTGCCGCGGATGTTTTCTGGCGATAAGCTTTAATTCTTTTATAAAGGCCTTATCACCGGCACCGATAATCAATAATTGTAAATTTAATTTCAAAAGATAAGGCAAAAGCTTGATAAGCAATTCAAAACCCTTCTGATAAGCAATACGGGAAGTCATGCAAAAAAGCGGCAAGCGGTTGTCTTCCGTTAAACCGAAAAGATTTTGCAGGCGACGCTTGTTCTCTTTCTTGGGACTGAAATCGCGCCAAGAATAATTTTTAATCCGCTCATCATTCTCCGGGTTATAAGCATTGCAGTCAATGCCGTTAACGATACCAAAAAGACGCTCGGAACGATTCTTAAGAATACGATAAAGGTCTTGACCGAAGTTTTTGGTCATTATCTCTTGGCGATAATGTTCGCTGACCGTATTCAAGTAGTCGGCTGACAATATGCCTCTTTTGGCAAAATTAATCAGCTCCAAACGTTCGTCTAAAGCTGGCGGTAAAGGCTTGCGGCCGTAATCTTTTTCGGCTAGCGGTATCTCCCACCAATTATGGCCTAACTGAAAAACTAGATTATGAATAGTATATAAAGTCTTGGTGTTCTTGAGGGTTTTGGAATTACGAAAATCTTTTTTTAAAAAATAAGGAACTAACCCTGATTGCCAATCATGACAGTGGATGATATCCACCGGCTGTTTTAAAAGAGAGATGAGCTTGAGGGCGGCCAAATCAAAAATAAGGAAACGCAAATTTTCATGACTAGAACCATATAGCCGATTATAGCGAGAAAAATAACGCGGGCATTCAACAAAATATACCGGCAAAGAATCGGCCAAATAAGCGCGCCAATAGCTAACTTTGATGCTTTCCTTAGAATCTAAACGCAAGGAAACATCTTTAAAAAGTAATTCTAAACCGTGCTCTTTCTTATCTATCACCTTGCCATACAAAGGCGTGATAATCGAAATATCCTGTCCAAGCCTGGATAAGGCTTTGGGCAAACTGCGAGCAACATCGCCCAGACCGCCAGTCTTTGAATAAGGCGACAGTTCGGAAACTATATGAAAAATTTTTAACTTTTTCGGCATAAACGCGAATTCAAAGCGCAAATAGCCAAGGCTAAAGCATCGGCGGCATCATCCGGCTTAGGTATTTCCTTAAGACCCAGTATCATCATTACCATTTTCTGAATCTGTTTCTTGCTGGCCTGGCCATAAGCGGCAACCGCCTGCTTAACCTGGGATGGCGTATATTCAACAAGCGGCAAGCCATTCTGTTTCAAGGTTAAAAGAGCGACGCCGCGAGCCTGGCCGACTATTAGAGCCGTCCTAACATTCTTATTGAAAAAAAGTTCTTCCACCGCCGCTAAATCTGGACGGTAATCTTTTATCAATTTATCAAGCTTCAGATAAAGCATTTCTAAACGGACGCTAAGAGCGGCTGTCGATGGCGTCTTTATTGAACCACAAGCCAAACAGGAGAGACGTCCGCCGTCCTCCTTGATGATGCCGAAACCAGTATCAGCGATACCGGGATCGATTCCGAGTATTATTTTGGCCATATATTAATCGCTTCTTAGTCGATATTAGGCCAGATTAGTGAAGTAATCATTAACATCTTCATTGTCTTCCAGCTCTTCAAAAATCTTATCCATTTTTTCCTGGTCTTCGGGGGCCAAAGTTGTCTTTTCTTTAGCGACATATTCTATTTCCGCCGATTCTATCTTCAAACCCTTGCCATCTAAAACATCCCTTAAACGGCCCAGGTCTTTTATTTCAGTAAATACGGATAAACCTTCATCTTCTAATTTATAATCAAAAACACCTTGGTCAATCATTTCTAATTCCAAAGAATCGCTAGCGATTTTCTTTTCAGCTAACTGTTCTTTATCGATACGGATAACGCCTAGCTGATTAAAATTCCAAGCAACAGAACCGAAAGCGCCGCCATTCTTACTGAAAGTGTGGCGAACGCTAGCGCCGCTGCGATTTTTATTATCAGTTAAACACTTAACGATAATCTGCACACCTGGCGGAACAACGCCTTCATAAAACAATTCTTCTATCTGATCACCACCTAATTCGCCAGTGCCCTTCTTTATCGCTCTTTCGATATTGTCTTTAGGCATGCTAGCCTCGCGAGCTCTATCGATTGCCGCGCGCAAAGACGGATTGCTTTCAGGATCGCCACCTTTCTTGGCCGCCAAGCTGATAATATTGGCGAATTTAGTAAAAACAGCGCCACGCTTAGCGTCGACGATGGCTTTCTGACGATGAGTAGTCGCCCATTTTGAGTGTCCGGACATATTTATCTAATTAATTTTCTTTACCCTGATTCTAGCCCAAATTGAAATAAAAATCAAGATAAATTATAATAAAAATACCAATAAATTACGATTATGAAAAAAATAACACTTCCCGACCTCGACCAGAGCGTCTTGGCCTCGCTTGAATATTTTGAAAAGAAAAAACCCCAGAATTTAGATTTAACTAAATTCCAATTTCCTTTAGCGGTCGGCAGTGGCAATGCCTATAATACGGCTTTAGCCCTTTTTTCTAATCGGCCGGCGATTATCGCCAATGAAAGTAATTTAAAAGCCATCAGTCTGGGTTTAGAAAATCCTATAAAGAAAAAGGTTATTGATCGTGCCCTGCTTATTTCCGCCTCTGGAGAAAAAGACTCTATCTGGGAAGCGAAACTTTTGAAAAAAATTGGATTAAAAACCACTCTTTTAACCTGCAACCCCGATTCTAGCGCCGGCCGCCTGGTTGATGAAGTCTTGCTTTTTGATAAATTGCCAGAACCATACACTTATAATACGTCTACTTATCTAGGAATCTTGCTTGGCGCCGGCTCAGAAAAAGCCAAAAACATAAAAAAATCAATATCCTCCCTGAAAATCCCTAAAAATTTCAGCAAATACAAAGCCTACTCTTTTATTCTCCCAGACGAATTAGAAAATATCGGCAAAATGATCGAAATCAAGCGCGATGAATTATTCGGCGCTCATTTACCTATACGAGCTTTCAGTTTCGGAGCGGCGCGTCACGCCAAATTCGTTAACGAATGGAAGGATGAACTGGTTATCAGCTTCGGTAAAAACCGTTATTTCGGCTCGCCGGAAAATCGTTTAGAAATTCCTTGGCCAAAAAATGGCGGACCGGCTTCAATGATGGCTCTCAGCTATTACCTTATCGGCCTTATCCAAAAGAAAAAGCCGCCTTATTTCAAAAATAACATCGCGGCTTTCTGTAAAAATGGCCCGGCGGCTTTCGGTCAGAAAAAAAATTTCGACCTGATAGTTTCTTAATCTTTATCTTAGCGCAACAAGCTTTGTCCGGTCATCGCCGTCGGCTTTTTTAAGTCTAAAAGTGACAAGATGGTCGGGGCTACATCCGCCAAACTACCGTCAGCCAAAGAAAATTCTGGCGTCTGACTAATTAATAGGCAAGGAACCGGATTGGTCGTGTGGGCGGTATTAGAACTGCCGTCTGGATTAAGCGCTTTTTCGGCGTTGCCATGATCAGCGATAATCAAAAGATTATAACCCTCTTGCAAAGCGGCGGCCGATAAATCACCCAAACAAACATCCACACTAGAAACCGCTTTTAAAATAGCCTCATAAACACCGGTATGACCGACCATATCGCCGTTCGCGAAATTAGCGCAAATAAAATCCGGCGACTTTTTTTTAATTTCCGCCAACAAAGCTTCTGTTATTTTAAAAACACTCATTTCCGGCTGCAAATCATAAGTAGCAACGTGCGGCGAAGGAATAAGGGCGCGCGACTCGTTAGAAAACGGCTCTTCGCGGCCGCCGGAAAAAAAGAAAGTGACGTGCGCATATTTTTCCGTTTCCGCAATCCGCAGCTGTTTCAAACCGTTACGAGAAACGACTTCCCCCAAAGTATCGCGCAGCTTTTCTTTATCAAGAATAACTTTCACGTCTTTAAAAGATTCATCGTATTTAGTTAACGTATAGTAATACAAAGGAATCTTAGAAAGACCGTGTTCGGGAAGATTTTTTTGAGTCAAAGCGATGCTTATTTCCCTAAGTCTTTCCGTGCGATAATTAAAACAGATAAAGACATCGTCCGGCCGGACTAATCCGAGCGGCTGACCACTAGCATCAACTTTGACCAAGGGTTCTAAAAATTCATCACCGACACCGGCGACATAAGATTCTTCAATAGCCAAAGGAAAATCAGTGACTTTTTTCCCCTCGCCTTTCAAAAGCAAATCATAGCCCCGCTTAACTCTTTCCCAACGCTGATCACGATCCATGGTGTAATAACGGCCAATCATGGTCGCTAAGATCGCGCCACTCTTTGCTAATTCTTTTTCCGCTTCCCGGACGAAACCCAAACCGCTATGAGGATCCGTATCGCGCCCGTCGCCAAGAGCGTGGACAAAAACATCTTTGACACCAGCACGAGAAGCGGCTTGGCAAAGATAATAAAGATGCGTATTCATCGCGTGGACGCCGCCATCTGATAATAACCCCAAAAAATGCAAACGCCTCCCCGCTTGCTTCGCCAAAGAAAAAGCTTCTTGTAGTTGCGGGTTAGAAGCCAAGGAATCATCGGTACAAGCCTGATTAATCCTAGCTAAATCCTGATAAACCACCCGACCGGCACCAATATTCAAATGGCCAACTTCGGAATTTCCCATCACTCCCGCTGGCAAACCAACAGCCTCACCGCTTGCTTGCAGGCTAGAATGAGGATATGACGACCAAAGACGATCCCAATTGGGAGTTTCCGCCTGACTGATAGCGTCGGCGCGGCTACCGTCGCCCAAACCCCAGCCATCGAGTATCAATAATATAGTTTTTTTCTGGCTTGACATAAAAAATATCTTAGTTTTCTAATTATATCATAAATTGACGATAAAACTTCAAAGATGTTAGTATTATTCAGAGGTCCATCCAATCATATCAATAAATCTTTCAAGCAACAACTTAAAAAAATCAGAGTCAATACCGGCCTTTTTTTAATCGGAGCCCTGCGTTTTACCGGACACTTGATAATCTTTATTTTCCGCTTAATTTCCGGCTTTTTTCGCTTATTTTTCAAAGATGTCTTCTATAAAGTTTTAAGCACTTTATATTTTCAAATCTTCCGTTTGAAAAAAAGCGAAACAGCTATTAAGGCGCTGGCTGAAATAAACCGCAATCAGCTAGCTTATTGGCTGATACTAGCGATTACTTTGAGTTTCGTGGTTTCTAATATAAATAAACAATACCGCAACGATAAGCCGGAAATGCAATTAGGCAAAACCTTGCTCGCCAGCCAAATATCCAACGAATTCAGCAACCAACCCAATGAAGAACTGAGCAAAGATTCATCGCTAGCTAGCGATTTCTATAATTCCAAAGCCGGTATTCATGAAGAAGATTCCTTTTCTCTCGACTTGAACCGCCTTGCTGATTCTATCGACGCCTCTAATTTTGATGTCAGCTATATAGGCGGTGACGGTGATTTGATTTTAAAGCCGGTAATCAGCAGTAACGGTGGACGCCTTAGCGGCGGCAACGGTTCAACCCCGACCCAAAGAACAGAAATCGTTTATCACACTGTTAACCGTGGCGACACTGTCAGTTCTATCGCCAGAGCTTTTGGTATTAGCGTCAATACCATACTTTGGGCGAATAATCTCGGATCAAGCAGTTATATACGCCCCGGC
>CAYPAS010000010.1:0-15533 GCA_964408785.1 uncultured Gammaproteobacteria bacterium
CTAATTCTTTCTGGTCCGGATCTTTAACCGGTAATGTTTATAATGCTAACACAGGGAATATCGGGATCGGGGTTACCAACCCGGCTACACTCTTGGACTTAGGGGGAGGAATTAATTATACAAATATTAATGAGACATACCAGATGTCAAGCTCCACGGCAAAGATAATCCAGGTTCGCGATGTTGCTCAATCATCTTTGAATCTGGTTTCAGATACGGATTCTAATGGCAGTGTTATTGGTTCAATATCTTTTAGCCGTTCTCAAGGTCAAACGGATGCTCATCGAAACGTAGCAGGTTTGCGCGCTATCCAGACTAATGGAGGCGGTGGGACTGCTAACAGAGGTGGACAGCTGGAGTTTTGGACTAAACAAAACGGCGGTCCATCAGTTAAAATGGTAATTAATGAGGGTGGCAACGACGGGATTGGGACGACTACGCCAGGAAATAAGTTAACTGTGAATTCTGGCGCCTTAGCCTTTTCCGGAACACCCGCCCTTGCGGGAACGGCGGATGGAATAACTGGTGGTGGGGGAACTTTGTATTTGGAAACCGGAGGAGTCTCAAGGTTATTTATAAATTCTTCTGGTGACGTCGGGATTGGGACGACGAATCCAAGTTCAAAGTTGCAGATTGAACAAGGAAGTCGGTTTGCTCTAAGAGTTGGAGACACCACTACTCCCGCTAATGATGCCGGTTTATATTTAAGAACTACTGGTCTTGGAACTATTAGAACAATGAGTGGCAGACTTGGATTGTATACAGATTCCGATTCTGTCGACGGTACAAAAGGGATAACTATAAATGGCAGCAACGTCGGCATCGGCATCACTAATCCAAGCAATAAACTAGGCTTTAGTGCTAGTACTACTGAAGCTAAGATAGGCTTGAACGGCGGCTATGTCCGCGGTCTCACTATTATTCCGATTGATGACACTGATGCCGTTTCCAGAAAATATCTTCATGATAACTTTGCTCCTATAGGTATAAATAGCAGTGCCTTTATTCAAAACGGCAACTCTTTTGGAACCACCGCTACTTTAGGTACTAACGACAACAATCACTTGAACTTCGAGACTAACAATGCCACCAGAATGACTATTTATAATAATGGCAATGTGGGGATTGGGACGACAAACCCGACAACGAAATTAGCAATAGATGGTTCGTCTCAGGGTTTATCGATAGGCAAGGGAACTCTTGTTAATGGTAATAGGCCAGGCATAGATATATATGGCTATGATAATAATCAGCAACATTCATTATCCTTGTATTCTAATTATGATGACTCAAAAAGAACTTCAGATATTTCTACGGGACAATATGTTCAACAGTTAAAAATTGATACTTCGGCTGGGAATTCTAATATTATAATAAATCCAGGAACTGGCAACGTCGGTATCGGCACAACTAGTCCGACGACGAAGTTGGATGTAGTTGGATCAATAAGAACCAGTGGTCAGTTAATATCCACAGTTGCTAATGGCACTGCTCCTTTGGCGGTTACTTCGGCAACACTAGTGTCAAATTTAAACGCGGATTTGTTAGATGGAATTGATAGTACGAGAATTCATTACTTGAATAGCACTGCTGGCGAGATTTTAGACGCTAACACTATAACCGCGGCGGCCAGAATTTATAGGACAACGGGCGGCGGCTCCAATTTTCCTGTTGCTACCAATAATGCTGGCATATTACAAAATTTTATTGCTTATGACACTAATTATGGCTATCAAATATTTTCTCAGACTAACGTGGGAAATCTTTATTGGCGCACTAAAAGCACTGGAACTTGGGGTTCTTGGAAGACTATTTATGACAGTGGCAATCTAACGAATTCTTTAACTGCTAATTATCATGCAAAATGGAATGGCAGCTCATTAGTCAATGGTGTAGTTTACGATAATGGAATTAATATAGGTATCGGCATCACTAATCCAAGCAATAAACTAGGCTTTAGTGCTAGTACTACTGAAGCTAAGATAGGCTTGAACGGCGGCTATGTCCGCGGTCTCACTATTACTCCGATTGATGACACTGATGCCGTTTCCAGAAAATATCTCCATGATAATTTTGCTTCAGCTGGTGCTGCTGGTAATGTTTTTGGCACAGGAACAGCTAGCTATTTACCTAAATGGACAGCAACTCATACTTTAGCTAATAGTTTAATTTATGATAATGGGACGAATTTAGGGATTGGGACGACGAGTCCGAGTAGTAAATTAAGTGTTGTTGGGGATATAAACGTAACAAGCGGTAATATTTATTCTGAAACTTATAGAAGTTCAAGAAGTGACGGAGATATTTACATTCAAGCAAAAACAGCAAGTGATTTTATATCTATTGGTACGGAAGTTGCTCAAAATTTGTTGAGAGTTCAGGGAGACGGCAACGTCGGTATCGGCACCAGCACCCCGGTAGCTAAATTGGGAGTTTTTGGATCGGGAAGAGTTATAAATATCGGTGGAGGTCGTATTGGTGGTATGGATTATACACCACTTTATGATGATGAAGCTGTATCACTTAAATATTTAAGAGATAATTATACTTCCACTTCGACCATAGCTTCTGGTTCTTTCTGGGGTGGATCTTTGACTGGCAATGTTTATAACGTTAATTCGGGGAATGTGGGTATTGGGACAACGAGCCCAGGCGCGTTACTTGATGTTTCTGGTGTCGCGGGAAATGGAGTTATACATGCTTTTAAAACAGGGACGGGCGGTGTCTTAATTGGTTATGGTGGAAATGATATTCAGGGACGGACTTCTACTGATGCAAACGGTGATTTGATATTAAACAGATACGGCGGCAACGTTGGTATTGGTACCAGTACACCGGGGGCAAAATTAGATGTTTATTACGGAGCTACGCGTTTATGGCATTCAGCTGGGGCATATACACAATTTAATGCTAATGAACTTAATCATTATACATCGACGGGAGGAGCTAACACCTTGTATATCCAGTATCCTGGCGGTAATTGGCATACTAATATTGGACACGGCGCTTTGTTTATCCAGGGTAATAATGGCAATGTCGGTATCGGCACAACCTCTCCGGCCTATAAGTTGGATGTAATTGGTAACGGTTTGCGTATAAGAAATACTGGTGACGGCTCAGGAATATATTTGAAGCCAGGTGCAAATTCCAGCTCCCCCAATTTAATTGGTAATGGTGGTAATAGTAGCGAAGAAACGGCTATTTATGGCGCCGGTAATGTTAGTATAAACATTGATTCAAATAATAATGGCACCAACGGTTTTTATATTAGGCAGAACGCTGAAAGTGGTGGAACAACTTTGTTTAGCTTGGGTGAAGATAATACAGCTTATTTTAATGGCCCCAACGTCGGCATCGGCATCACCAACCCTTCTTATAAACTAGCTTTCAATGCCAGTACTACTGAAGCAAAAATAGGTTTGAATGGCGGCTATGTTCGCGGTTTAACTATCACGCCTATTGATGACACTGATGCTGTTTCTAGGAAGTATTTGCATGATAACTTCGCTCCAATAAGCATAAACAGCAATGCCTTTGTTCAAAACGGTAACTCTTTTGGCACAACTGCCACCCTGGGTACGAATGACAATAATCACTTGAACTTCGAGACTAATAGCACCACCAGAATGACCATTTACAATAATGGTAATGTCGGAATCGGCATTACTAATCCTTCCTATAAATTACAGGTAAATGGCAATTCTTATATTAGTGGTGAATTATACAATCTTTATGGCAAGGCAATAAAGAGGGGGAATGACGCGACTATCGCTACCGACGGCTGGTATCGTATCGCTCAAACTTCCGGTGACAGAGCTTCTGGCATGTTTAATGTCATGGATATGACCAGCAGTCGCCATCAATCAATATTCCTTTATGCTTCGGCGGCGTATGCTAGCGGTGGCAATAATTATCAGCTTTCATTGAATATTCTTTCCAATAATTTTCACGGTACCCAGGCTTTTACCAAATTCCGTTTAGTCAGGGGTAGTACTTATGACCCAGTTTATTTGGAGGTTTATGTGGCTAACGTTGCTAGCAATAGCGTCCGTTATATATTATCGGATAACAACTGGGATTCTGGTTGGACGCCAGTTGATTGGACGGCTGGCAGTATCCCGTCTGGATATACAGCGATTGAATATTCGTCTGATAACATCTCGATGAATGTTAGCAATAACATGTTGTTGAATAATTACGGAACCATGAGCATCGGCACGACCACGGCAACCTCATCTTCCCGTTTATTCCTTCAGCCGGCAGGTGGTTCGACTTCTAATGTAATCAACGTTAACGGTGCCGCTATCGGTGGCCTGGATTTAACTCCGATTAATTCCGACCAGGCTGTTCCTTTGGGGTATTTGCAGAACAATTTTACTTCAACTTCAACTATTGCTGCCACTTCTTTCTGGGGTGGATCTTTGACTGGTAATGTTTATAGCAAGAACACTGGGAATGTGGGGGTGGGGACAACAAATCCGACTGTAAATTTTCAAATTTCTCGGGCTGGTAATGGAGAAGCTGTTAGAATACAAAATTCTAGCGAAGGGATTAGTTATGCTGGTTTATTTATTTCTCCGCCGTCTTGGAATAACGGCTCCACAGCGATACCTGCTTGGATTAGGTCTTACAGTAATGCCGGTTTAGAGTTATTTTCCAATACTACTGGAGGAGGTGCCAACAATCCTAAGCTAAGTTTGGTAAGCAGTGATTCTATTAGATTTTCTTTTTCCACGACCAATACGACTAATCCTACTGATGCGAATTGGTCTGAAAAAATGAGAATAAACTCCGCCGGTAACGTCGGAATTGGGACGACGAATCCGAATGGAAAGCTCGAAATCCAAAGTAACGTGCCAGGAGGCGAGCTGTTGACACGGATACGAAATTTTTCCACCACAGACAATAGTTATGCCACACTTCTGTTGCAGGCAACTACAGCTGATTCATATTCCGGAGGTGGCCTGAGAGTGTATAGGGGGCCGAATCCAAGAATGGAGATAGTCATGGACTCTGACTCCGGATGGACATCCACGGAGGGGATTACCATACAAGACGGTGGCAACGTCGGCATTGGCACCACCTCTCCAGCTTATAAGTTAGATGTCGTCGGTTCGGTTAATGCCTCTTCTTATAGTATTGGCGCTAAGGCTTATTTAGAAAACAATGGCACAGAAGGTGTTTTGCGCTTACGTAATGGTAGCAATTGGGGCTTTATCGCTCGTGGTTATTCTAATTCCCCAGTAATTGGTGCTCACGCCGGCGGCAGTTTGAATATTGGTGGTTTTTCTGCTATTGATGGTTCAGCTTATACTACGACAGCCACCTTTGATTTTACAACCAAGAACTTAGGTATCGCTTCGACCACTCCTAAAGCAAAATTAGCTATTTCTTCTAGTACCGCTGTTGTCATTAATGTCGGTGGCGGTCGGGTTGGCGGCTTAGATTATACCCCGGTAAATGATGATGAAGCCGTGCCTTTGGCTTATCTTAAAAATAACTACGCGGCCGGCGATAAATGGAGCAAGGGCGGCGACACTATGGCTAATACTTTAACTCTTGGAACTAAGAATTATTATCCTCTCCCATTTATTACCAATGATACTGAAAGAATGCGTTTAACCGAGGGTGGCAATTTAGTTATCGGCACTACCACCGCTTCCGTTCGTTTACACGTGGAAAGCCCTGCTGGTCCGGTTGCTTATTTCAGCAGTCGCATCAATAATGGCAATTATTCCGGTTATATCGGTAATGGCCAGTCTTATTCTTTAGACGAATTCGGTCTTTACGAAGCTTTTAGTGGTAAGGCTTTGGCCGCTTATGATACTGCCAGTGCCTTACTTAATTATGGCGGCGCTTTGTTTATTGATTCGACTAGTCACGTCGGTATCGGCACTTCTAATCCGGGAACAGCTAGCTTGAAAGTTGTCGGCGACGCAGTGGTTACTGGCACTTTATCTACTCAGACTGGTTCTGACTTTGCTGAAGAGTTCCGCAGTGCTGGCGAATTAGAGCCGGGAACTGTCGTGGTTATGGGTGATCTTGGTTATAAGTCAGTCAAAGCTTCTGGTGGCGCTTATGACAAAACCGTAGTTGGTATCGTTTCTGATAACCCTTCCATTATTGCCGGTCACATTAAGACGACTGCTAAGGAAAATAAGGTAGTGGTGGCCATGTCCGGTGTCGTTTCTGTTAAAGTGACTGCCACTGGTGGCCGTATTGAACGGGGTGATTTGTTAACAACTTCTTCCATTTCTGGTCAGGCGATGAAAGCTAAAGATTATCGTTCCGGCACTATTATCGGTAAAGCCTTGGAGGATTTAGAAGGGAAGTCGGGCGTGATAAAAGTCCTGGTTAATTTGCAGTAGTTACCGCCTGGCTTTTAGTTGAGAGAGAAAATTGTTATAATATTTTTCGGTGAATAAGCTTTCTAATTACCGCCTTTAAAACTCTAGAAGAGGTATCGATAGTCGGCTGGCCGCCGCCTTTAAAACCGCCGATACCGGTGGCGCGCGGCGGGCCGATTAAGTGGACCAGGTCTCCCTGGCCCGATGTGGATTACCGTGTGGCAGTCCACCGCTGTCCTATCTAGTGTTAGTAGTAGGACTCAATGTCATAAATGATGGCTGGCCGTGAGGTACAGTCAAACTAGAGGCGGTTATTAGGAAGCTTATTTTTTATGTTCAAACAGATAGTCAGCCGTGATAATTTAAAAAAGGCTTATTTAGTTTTAGCTTCGCAGATAGAACTTGACGGCCGTAGTGGACGCTATGCTGGTTATGATAGCTATAAACTAGAAGATATCGATGTTGTTTCTGAAGATATCTTAGAAGAAGCCAGAGAAGAATTGCTAGCTGGCCAAGAATTGTCGCCAGCTTTGCTTTTTAAGATACCCAAGAAAAGCAATCCGCAAAAAACTAGGGAAGTTTTTATTTATTGTTTGAAAGACCGGATAAAAGCCCAGGCGATATATCAAGTCGTCGAAGCGGTTTTTGATGCTTATTTATCGCCCTGGCTTTTTTCTTATCGTTCTTCTCATCCCAGCTATTATGCGGCCAGGAGCACCGTCCGCCACTATGGTCGCTATTTTTCTCGCGACTATGTTTTGTTGGCTGATGCCGCCAATTATTCTAGCAATATTGACCGGGATATTTTAAAGGAAAAATTAAAAGTTTTGGATTTTTCTAAAGAAGTTTTGGCTTTGCTATATCTTTATATTGATAACCGTTTTTTAAAAGGCAGCCGTTTTGAACAGACGCCGCTGGGAATAATTTCTGGAACACCGCTTACCGGTCTTTTCGCCAATCTTTATCTGGATGAATTGGATAAATATGCCGGCCGCCAAGTGGATTTCTATCGTCGGGTCGGCGATGATTTAATCGCTTTTGATAAAGAGGAGGGAAAGATAGCTTCTTTGAAAGAATATCTTTTGGGGGCCGCTAATCGTTTGAAAGTTGATCTTAACGCTTCGAAAACCAAGAGTTTATCGGCGGCGGCGGATTTTGAATATCTCGGCTATCATTTTGCCGGCGGTCAGGTTTCTTTTAGTCGCAGTTTTGTGGCCGGTACTATCCGTACTTGGCGGCAATTATTTCCTCGCTCTGATCGTCATCCGGCGCATTGGAAAACTAAGAACGTTAAGAGTTTGCTTAATAAAGAAGAACAAAGTTTGCGTCAAGCTTTTAAACAATTAGTCTGGCAGAAAAATTTAGTTAATGATTGGCGGGCGATAGAAGCGTTGTCGGAAGCTTTTTTCCGAATATTAACCGCCTATTTTTTTGGATCATACACGCCACGCCATCGCCGTCTTTTACCCAAATATTTGAAGCGCCTATCTTTGAAATCAATTTATCAATATTTTCTTGATTGCCAATATGGCTATAAACGAAAAACAAGCCGCCATCTTACTGGAAAGACGCGCTGATTCCCTGGAGAATCGGGATTTAAAATTAAGCCGTCTTGATAGGGAACATCTGCGCCGCTGGCTAAAACCAGAAAAACCACTGGCGATAAAAGCGATTATTCTTTTGCTTTTACAGGGATTTGTCGAGCTTTTTTTAATTGTCGCCAGCCATCGCTATTTATCTTTGCCACTCCATTTGCAAACAGCTGCAGCCCGTTTATCTTTACTGATTGTTTTATTGGGAGCGATTTATTTAACTATTTATTTTCAGGCGATAAAGAACGAGAGGACTTTGGTAATCAATATCATTAATAATTTGCGGCGGCGCTGGTTCCGTTTAGCGCTTTCTCGAAAAGAACGGGAGGCGAATTGGGAAGAAAAAAGCCGGCTTCTAGCCAAGGTTTCCTATCATTTACCGCTATTAGCCAGTGGTTTGACTAATAGTTTGATTGGCGCTATCCGCTTCGTTATGCTCGTCGTGCTCGCCCTGCTTTTGGTTTTAGCCTACATTCCTCGCCTGTGGTGGTTGCTTATCTTATCGATAATTTTTTCGGCGTTTATCGGGATTATTGCTTTTTTTATTTCCCGAAAATATGTCAGCCGGGAAACAACCTTTTATTCTCGCATTATCCGTTTTTTGGATTTCTCTTTGACGGATTGGCAGTTTGCTAGAACCTTTGGCCGCCAAGGAAAGCTTTTATCAGATTTTGATCATCTAGTTGATTTAGATTCTTATTTCCGTGTCCGCCGCGATCTTTGGCTGCGTTTTGGCGGCGGCCTGATTTTTGTTTTTTTAATAATTTTGGCGGTCGCTGGTGATTCTTTATCTTCGCATTTTTCCGCTTGGCTTTCCTGGGCTGGTTTAAAAGCTGATTTTTCTTTAGCAATTTTTGCTATTTATTTTTCCCGTTTGTTATATGAAAGTTTGCGGGTCGGTCTTTATTCTTTTCCTTTATTTCTCGGCCTTAAACTTTCTTTGCCGGAACGTGGCATTCCTAAGAATGGCCGCCATCCTTTTACGGAAAAAATCAATTTAACCTTTACCAGTCGCAAATTCCGGCCTTTTAAGGGTGCTAAATATTTAAAAGATTTAAATTTTTCTTTCCAGGAAGGGAAGCGTTATTTAATTGTCGGGAATGCTCGCTCTGGCAAGAGCGCCTTAGCCAAGATTTTTTGCGGTTATGGCGATTACGGCCGCCGTGCCTGGGTAATCAAGCAGAATCGCCGGCGCTATCAGTATAATAGCTTTTTCAAAATATTCGCCCCGTTTTATTACTTAAGTGATGATTTTAATAGCCAGCGCTCTTTGCTTGAAGTTTTGTCTGGCAAGACTAAGGAAGAAGTATCACCGAGCGACGTCGAGCGTTTGGCTGAGATTATCAGGGATAATCCAGAATTTTCCGGTATATTTTTAGAAAATGATGATTGGCGAGCCAAGGCTAATAGATTTTTGAAAAACCGCAAAGACGTTTTGGCTATCCAGGTCTTAAGCTGCCTTTATCGCCAGCCGCGTTTCGTTGCTATCGATAATTGCTGGTTAGACAGGGAAGACGAAGAGGTTAATACTTGGCTCAAAATAATGGCGGCCAAGATGCCAGATAGCGTTTTAGTTTTTTTCGCCGCCGCTAATAACTCGGTCGTGCCCGTAGACAAGGTCTATGAAATTTAAAAAACCCTTTAAAAATCGTTATTTTTATTATTTTCTGCTTTTGTTTTTATTTTTTGTCGGCAGTGTTTTTGTTTTGCGGTCTTTAGCAAATTTTGGTCGCCGTGTTGATTTAGACGATGCTTCGCCTGCCGTAAAAATTGTTCGCGATAATGATCAGCCGGCGACGGTTTTCTTTAGCAATGAAGATACCGGGGGCGGCAATAGTGATTTTTTATCAATCATCGAAAAAGAAATTGATTCGGCTCAGTATAGCTTGGATGCCGCTGTTTATTCCTTCAAATCCGAGCGTTTGCGAGAGGCTTTGTATCGAGCGGCTAAACGCGGCGTCGCCGTCCGTTTGCTTTTAAGCGCTCGTGACCAAAATCAGCACGAAATATTTTTTGCCGACGCTCCGGCTAATTTCAAACGCATTGAAGCTGGCGAAAGAGAACAGGCGGCCGGCGCTTCTTTGATGCACCATAAATTTTTGTTAATAGACGGCGGTCATGATAATCAGAAACTACTTTTCGGCTCATTTAATTGGACTGATTTACAAGCGGCTTATGATAATAGTTTTTTACTCCTAAGCCAGCAAGCGGATATTATTGAAGCTTTTAGCCGGGAATTTGAACGTTTAGCCGTTGGCTTGTCGGGGAAGAAAAAAATGAGCGATGTTTCCTATAAGCCATTCGCTTTAGACTTGCAAGCGGGCGGCCATGATTATGAGCTTTGGTTTTCTCCTGGTAGCCGTAATTATAATATCAATGCCCGTTTAGCGGCGGCGATGGCTAGCGCTAAAGAAAATTTGCGGGTATTAGCTTGGTCGTTAACGGATAAAGATTTGGCTGATTCCTTGCTTGGCACCGCTCGGCGTGGCCTAAAAGTAGAGATAATCGCTGATAGTTATAATCTTGGCAATAAGGATTCTTTGGTGGCCTATCTTTTAAAGAAAAAACAAGAAGAAAAATTGGACAATTTAGAGATATTTGCTGATAAAGAAAAAATATCCGCCAGTGAATCGCCGGCCGAAAATGACGAAAAAAATATTGACCCTTTTTTGCATCAGCACTTATTGATAGTTGATGGAAAAACTGTTTTTGCTGGGAGTGGTAATTGGAGCCGGAGCGGCGCTTTTTACAACGACGAATCATTGCTAGTCAGCGATGAATCGACTCTAGTCGAAGCCTTTAGCGCGTCTTTTTCTAGGCAGCGGAAAGAGGCACGGAATTTAGCTGAATGAAGCGCTAAAAACCTTTGACCGTCATTTCTAAAAATGCTATAATATCAACATAAAATATTTATGAATAATCGAATAAATATGACTCAAAATCAAGCTTCTTTTTACGAAAAACACAAGAAGACGATTAAGTTTTCGGCTATCTCTTCGCTTTTTGTTATTGCTCTGATAGTTGGTCCAGTTTTTGTCTCGGCGATGATTACCGCCAGCCAAGAAAAAATCCAGGCCGTTCAGGCTAGGAATGCCGCGATTAATCAGGCTATTTTAAGTGGTGATTACAATACTTGGAGAAGCTTGATTGAAGATGAAGATTTGAAAGCTAAAGTAACAGCAGCTAATTTTTCCCAGTATGCCGAAGCTTATCGCTTACTGCAACAGGGAAAGGTAGAAGAAGCTGATTTGATAAAGAAGCAGCTTGATTTAAAAAAACAATTCCAGGAAGCCGTTTCTAAAAGCCAACTCATAAATGAGGCAGTTGCCAATAATGATTATGCTGCTTGGCGTTCGATTGTCGGTTCAGCCGAACCCCAGATAAATGAAGGAAATTTTTCAGGATATGCCAAAGCCTATCAATTAATAGCCCGAGGGAATTTAAAGAAGGCCGATACTGTCATGAAGAATATCGGAGTAAAAAATGATTTTTATAATTCTAGCCGCTAAATAATATAGGCTAGTTTGTCCATGCTTGTGAAACTAGCGGGAAGGAAAAAAAGAATTTCTATCATTATCGCCGCCATGCTATTTGTTTGGCCGGCGTTTTTGGCTTTTTCTCAGCCGGCTTTGGCTGTTGGTTTGATAGTTGGCAATGACCAGCTACAGCTTTCCAGCGGCCAAAATTTATTTTATGGCGTCATGTCCACATCCTCTACGGCTGGTAATTTTTTACTTTTACAAAAAGGATCGACGCCAATTTTTCAAATCGATTACAACGGTAATATCACTACAACTGGTAATTTAAATGGCGGTAATACTCTTTGGGGCGGAACTACTGGTGGAAATATCTGGAGTTTGAATAGCGGCAATGTGGGAATCGGGACGACTGTTCCCAGCCAAAGATTATCGCTAGGGACTAGTAGCAATATGCCTATGAATATTAGTCTTGGTGATTGGGTGGGCATGTATTTAGGCCAAGCTAATAGTTCTTGGGGCGGTCTTTTGGGGCATAATATTTTAATGGCAACCGACAATACACCTAAAGTAGCGGCTACTCATGCCACTTTCGGTTATCGCGCGATGGTATTCGGTTATAATGATGCTAACACTGACGGTATTAAATTTTATACTTATAGAGGTAGCGTTACCGCCGGGGATGCTCTCGCTAATCAGCGGATGATTATAAATAATAGCGGTAACGTTGGGATTGGAATAACAAACCCAACATCAAAATTACATGTTTATACAACCGCTTGGAACGCCGGGTCTTATATTCCCTTCGTTTCCTTGAGCAATTTAGATGTTAACGCTGTTGATGGAAACACCTTGCTTGTTCGCGGCGGGGCCAATGATGCTTTGTCAAAAACTTTAGAAGTTCAAGATTATTCTGGTAATACAGATTTCATGGTTACCGGTGCTGGAAATGTCAGTATCGGCACGACAACAGCTGGCACGCGCTTGTATGTTAACGGTGGAACCTCAGATGTTATTGATGTTAATGGTGGAAAAATAATTGATCTTAACAGCCCGACGAATGCCACTGATGCTGTTAGGAAGGATTATGTTGATAATAACTTCCAAATCAAAGGAAATTATGGAAATGTTTTTGGCTCTGGCACTGGTCGTTATTTAACAAAATGGGCGGGAACGACGGCTACTAGCACTATTATTAATAGTTTGATTTATGATAACGGAACGAACGTCGGTATCGGCACTACCAGTCCGCAGGCTAAATTACACGTTATGGGGTCGGCGATATTTAACGGGACGTTAGCCATCAGCGAACCAGATGCTAGTAATAAGGCTGCTACTAAAAATTATGTTGATACGGCGGTATCTGGCCTCTCATCAGCTGTTTCCGTTTCCTCAATAGCTTTAACTACCACGGTTTATAATGGAAGTTTTTCTTATACTGGGGGTTATGTAGGATATGACGCAGCAAATCGTATTTGTAATGCTTTTAATACTGGTAGCCATTTTTGCCGGACAGATGAAGTTATGTTGCTTATCCAAAAGAACGGTGCTAGCGGGTTTTCTTCTATAAATGGTGCCGATGCCTGGATAGCGGACGGCCCTCCAGGATTTACCGGTGTTATTTCTGCCGATGATTGTGGTGGTTGGACTGATGGAACTGGCAATAAATTAGGTCATTTTTGGATGTTTAATTCCAGCGGTGGTGGCCGTGGTTCGTTAATTAGCTGTGACACCCAGAAAAAAATAACTTGCTGCAAATAGCATGCTTATAAGAAATATCAAAATTGAAATATGGCTTTTAATCATCTTGTTGATGATGATTTTTCCGTTTGTTTCCGTTTTCGCAGCTTCACCATATTATGTTAGTAACCCGACAGCCTGTCCGACCGACGCTTTCAGTCAATCTTGTGTTGGCGGCTTGAAAGTTTGCGGTGTTAATTCTTCGAATGTCATTAGTTGTTATGATAATACAGCT
Organism: uncultured Gammaproteobacteria bacterium; assembly: GCA_964408785.1. Lineage (GTDB taxonomy): Bacteria > Patescibacteriota > Patescibacteriia > Patescibacteriales > UBA12465 > UBA12465. The sequence continues at coordinate 13,391 of CAYPAS010000010.1, forward strand.
TTGAACCCGCCGACTTCATCGGCCAATTCTTCTAGTGGTTCTTCAACAGCTTCTGGCGGCTATTACGTCGATTGTTATGGTTATGATTCGGCTGCTCCGTATTGCAATATTAATGGTTTGTTTGTTTGCTTGCAGATCGCTACTTGTGATAGCTTGAAAAAGGTCACTGTTTGTACTGCTAGTCAATGGGCTAACTCTACTTGTGGTAGTTGTAAAACCGGCTATCATGATTGTGATGGAAATACCGCCAATGGTTGTTCTGGATCAACCGAACAAGACGGTGTTTCCTGTACCACTGCTTTAGGTTTGCCAGGAACTTATAATAATTGCGTGTGTGTTGGCTCTATCCTTAAATTAGGCTCTGATTCTGTTTCCGGCACTAATGTTATTCAAAGCGTTTCTTATCCGGCTTTGTTTGTTAACGGATACAATGTTGGCGTTGGCACTTCCACGCCATCTAGTACTTTGCAAGTTTTTGGTTCTGGTGACGTCATTGACGTTAGTCTACGTTCTATTGGCGGTTTAGATTTGACGCCGACAGAAGATCGTCAAGCAGTTCCTTTGGGTTATTTGAAGGCCAATTATCAGTTAAAAGGAACCTATGGTAATGTTTTTGGCTCTGGTACTGGTCGTTATTTAACAAAATGGGCGGGAACAACAGCTACTAGCTCTATTACTAATAGTTTGATTTATGATAACGGAACTAGCGTTGGTATCGATACGACTTCGCCTTTTGGCAAAATGGACATAAGACAAGGAATGTCAAGTTATTTAAGCTCTTTTGCTTCGCCACATCTAAAGTTAAGCGCCAGCAGTACGGTTGATAACACCGGTTTTGTCGGTATCGTTTTTGATTCTAGCACTACTGCTAACTATGGTTGGTCGATGGGGTCTTTGCGAAGCACTAATGGTGTTGCTGATTTTGTTTGGAAAAATCATCAGAATAGTGTTACTGGCACGGAAATGTTTAGAATAACTAGTAATGGCAGAGTCGGGATTGGCACGAATAATCCTGGAAGTTTATTGCAAATAGGAAATGATGCGACAAATCCAACAATTATATTAGAAAGTACTAGCACTGGAGACGAGGCTACCGTGCAGTCTGCTGGCATAGAATTTGGAGAGACTACTGGGGCCAGGGGTAGTATTTGGTATACTGGCAATGGCTACATGCACATTGGTATGAATAATAGATCTAGAGAGCATATGAGATTTTCTTATAATGCCACAAATACATATGTTTATGGATCTCTTTATTTAAACGGAGCCACTACCTATTTTCCGGCGTCTGGTATTTGGAATTCTTCAGGAAATCTTGGTATTGGGACAACGTCACCAGTTGCTAAATTAGGGATTGGTGTTACTGGTCGCGTTATCCATCTCGGCAATGGCGGTACGGTGGCTGGTTTAACAACTCCAACTGCTAGAGATGAAGCGGTTAATCTCGGCTATTTGCAGGATAACTATAACCCAACTTCGACTTTGTTATGGGGAGGATCTTTAACCGGAAATATTTTCAACAATAATACAGGAAATGTCAGTATTGGAACATCTAGTGCAGCGGCGAAATTTAGTATTTATAATAATAATGCTTATAGCCTTTCAAGTTTGGAGACCTCTATTAATGCAGCAAATGCCTTTAGAATAAGGGGGCGTAACACTGCCGCGGCAACGTTGGTAATTAGCTCTCTCGCCAATACTCTTGATTATGGTATACAGGCGGTCAATGATGCGGGAGATGCTGGTACTAATATTTCAATTAATCCTTTTGGCGGTAATGTTGGTATCGGGACGACCGATCCAGCACTTAAATTAGAGGTTAAGACTGCTGCCACGACGTCGATTGCTAATGGCTTTGGCATATTTAATCAATTGAGTGGAACTAGCGCCCTGGGCAATGGAGCGGCTCTTTTGTTGGGTTACAACAATAGTCAGTATTATAATAAAATAGCAACAGTTTTTGAACAAAATAATCCTAGTTATTTAAATCCAGCTTTAGTATTCTACACGATGAACAACACTTACTTAGCCGGTAGTGAAGTAGAAAGAATGAGGATATCATCTAATGGCAACGTCGGAATTGGTACTAGTACACCGGGGGCAAAATTAGATGTTTATTACGGAGCTACGCGTTTATGGCATT
>CAYPAS010000010.1:15633-16758 GCA_964408785.1 uncultured Gammaproteobacteria bacterium
GTAATTGGCATACTAATATTGGACACGGCGCTTTGTTTATCCAGGGTAATAATGGTAATGTCGGAGTAGGAACATCTTCTTTTCCTGCTTATGATGGAGTGGCTTCCAAGCTGAGAATTTACGGATCTTCTAGTACCGGGGTGGTTGTGGATACACCAACAAGTTCTGTTTCAGATTTTATTTTAGCTTCAAACAATTCACCTAAGTGGCACTTGCTTAATAGAAGCGCTTCTGGCGATAGATTTGAATTGTTTGCCGGAGGGGCTGGGGCTAAATTGGTTGTTTTGCAATCAGGCAACGTCGGCATAGGCACTACTAATCCGACTAGCACTTTACATGTGTATGGCGAAGGCAATGTTATTAATGTTAGCCAGCGTTTTATTGGCGGTTTGGATTTGACCCCGACAGAAAATGATCAGGCAGTTCCTTTGGGTTATTTGAAAAGCAATTACAATTCTTCCTCGACATTGTTTTGGGGTGGTTCTTTAACTGGCAATATTTCTAATAACAACACAGGAAATGTGGGAGTTGGGACGACTAGCCCAGCACAAAAATTACATGTAGCCGGTAATCTTCGGGTCGATAATTCCATCTATGTTTATGATCCAACTTATTACTCTAGAATATATTATGAAGATTCTGGCGGTAAATTCGTTAATCATATACAAAGATGGGGGGGGCAATTTAACTGGCGGATGCAATCTTCTGGGGAAGTGACCAGAAATTTAGCATCTTTGGTCGCTGTTCCTGACAGTAGTATTAATTTTTTTGAAATGTATAGCCAGACTGGCGGGGCCTCAACAGTCAGAATTAACACCAACGGCAGCTCTTATTTTAATGGCGGCAACGTCGGCATCGGGACGACGAATCCGGGCACAGCTAAGTTAAGCGTAGAAATAAATAGCACCAGCACAGATTTTAATGCATCAAGTTATCCTTTGAAGCTTAGAAACGTTGCTTGGACTGGAAATCAAATAACGGGTATAGAATTTTGGAACGGAGTGCAAAAAACAGTTCCGACTGCAAGGATTATATCGCAGATGAATGGTAGTGGGGCGGGCGGAGAAAATTTATATTTTCAGACGCAGCCATCAAGTGCAATAAATCCAAATCCAAATCAACCTA
>CAYPAS010000011.1:0-16549 GCA_964408785.1 uncultured Gammaproteobacteria bacterium
TAAGAAAGCCCACGAACATCATCCTGATAAAGGCGGTGATGCGGAAAAATTCAAAGAAATAAATGAAGCCTATCAAGTTTTAGGCAATCAGGATAAACGTCGTCAGTACGATCAGTTCGGCTCGTCATTTCAAAATGGCCAAGCCGGAGGTTTTTCCGGTTTTTCTAACGGCGGTTTTAATGGCGCCGGTATGAATTTTGATTTTGGCGATTTGGGAGATATGTTTGGCGGCTTCGGTGATATTTTTGGTTTCGGATCCGCTTCGGGACAGCGTCAACCGCGTCGTGGCAGGGATTTGGAAATGAATTTAGAACTTGATTTTGAGGAAGCGGCTTTTGGTTGCGAAAAAGAGTTGAAGATATTAAAGAAAATTATTTGTTCTAATTGCCACGGTGAGGGAGCAGCCACTGGTAGTAAGATAGAAACTTGTTCAGTTTGTGGCGGCAGCGGCCGCGTTAGCCAAGTTCAGAGGACTATTTTTGGTAATATCCAAGCCCAGACTACTTGCCATAATTGCCACGGCGAAGGCAAGGTCTTCGAGAAAAAATGTTCTCATTGCCACGGCGAAGGCGTGGTCCAGGAAAGAGTCAGCCTTAAGGTCAGAATACCGGCCGGCATTGATGAAGGCGAATCGATTAGGCTGAGCGGCCAAGGAGAAGCGGCTGGCAAAGGATTACCGGCGGGCGATTTATATTTGCGCATCTCTTTGAAAAAGTCTAAAGACTTCGTCCGTGAAGCTTATGATATAAAAACAGAGCGGCATATTAGTGTTAAGCAGGCGATTTTAGGCGATAGTTTGGAAATAAAATCTCTCCGGGGACCGTTAAAATTAAAAATACCAGCCGGTACTCAATCGGGCACGATTTTTAAGCTGAAGGGGCAGGGTATAGAAAAGCTTAATAATCGGGGTATCGGTGATCAGTATGTTAAAGTAATCGTCGATATTCCTAGCGATTTGCCCAAAAAAACTAGGCAAATATTAGAAGAATTAGACTTTTAGAGCTTTTTTATTAATTGACTTTAGGGGCTCCTGCTGCTATAATTTTAATATAATAATAACTATATGTGTGATTGGTTAAAGAAGATTTTTAGCGGCAAATGCTCTTGTGGTTGCCACTGTCATTGCCAGGAAGAAAATAAACAAGCTTCCGGGGAGTCAGTCGAAAGCCAGGAAAAAAATGAAGAGCCGGTCGTTGAAACAAAAGTTGAATAATTTTTGAGATTTAATTTTTTTAAAAAACGCGTTAGCGCGTTTTTTAAAATCGATGAAGATGTTTATCGACACGCATTCACATGTTAATTTTTCTTCTTTTAGAGAAGACGCCGACGAAACCATTCGCCGGGCATTGGGTAATGATACTTGGATGATTTTAGTCGGCTCAAATATAAAAACTTCTAATAAAGCCTTGAATCTGGCCAACAAATATGAAAAAGGTGTTTATGCCGCCGTCGGTTTGCATCCGACGCATTTAGAAGCGGGCCCGGCGGATACCTCAGAAACTGGCGAAGAAAGCGAAGCGGCTAGGCCAGAGGATTTTGATTATGATAGTTATGAAAAGCTGGCGCGCTTCCAAAAAGTCGTCGCCATTGGGGAAATTGGTTTGGATTATTATCATTTAGATCCAACTAAAGACCAGATTGCTACCAAGAAAAAACAACAGGAAGTATTTGCTCAGCAATTATTATTAGCTAGAAGTTTGAATTTGCCAGTAATCATCCATTGTCGCCAAGCTCATGACGATCTTTACGCTATTCTTCAGGATTTTAAAAAATCTTATAGCCATTTAATACCGAACGACCGCCCTTGGGGCGTTATCCATTGTTTTTCTGGCGATGAAGACCTGGCTTGGAAGTATTTCCGTTTAGGATTACTGATTTCTTTTACTGGACTTATTACCTTTAGTCAGCAGTGGGACGAACTTATTAGAAAAGTGCCCTTGGACAAGATTATGATTGAAACGGATTCTCCTTACATGACGCCAGAGCCATATCGAGGGCGTCGTAACGAACCATTGCTTGTTCAATACGTGGCTAACCGTATCGCCGATATCAGAGGTTTGACTTTGGAGAAAATAGCCGAAACAACAACAGCCAATGCTAGGACTTTCTTTAATATTTGACGAATTTAAGCAAATTTGTTATTAACTTTTTTGTTGACAGAGAAGCTTTTTTGCGCTATAAGAAATACAGGATTAACATATGAATAATGAATACTGGAATCTGGCTTTGAGAATAATGGCCAACGTTTCCGGTTGGATCGCTTTTCCGATTATTTTAGCCTTATTTATCGGTAAATGGCTTGATCGGCGATACGACAGTGAACCTTGGCTTTTTTTGTTGTCTGTTGGCATTTCTTTTTTGGTGTCTATGTATGGCTTGCTTATAAACGCAATAAAAGAATTGAAACGCTTAGAGAAGAATGATATTTTTAAAAAGCCAGAAAATAAAGAAAAAATGAAAATAGGGAAATAATTAGCGGAAATATGCACGAGGAAATCATCCACGAAAATACTTTATACGCCGAACCGATAGCCCATATCGGTTCTTTAACGGTAACTAATTCGATGTTAACCTCTTTTGTAGCCCTGCTTGTTATTCTGTCTTTGGGCGTCGCCGTTCGTTCCAGGCTTAAACTAGTCCCTAAAGGAGTGCAAAATTTCATGGAAATGATTATCGAAGCCTTATTGAAGATTTTTGATGACGTCACTGGCAGTCGGGAGCGTTCCTTGAAATTCGCACCGCTTGTCTTGTCCTTTTTCTTTTTTATTTTATTTAATAATTGGATGGGGCTTTTGCCTGGCGTCGGTTCTGTCGGTCAGATAGTCCAGCATGGCGAAGAAAAGCTTTTTATTCCATATTTGCGGGGAGCGACCGCTGATTTGAATACCACCCTGGCTTTGGCTACCCTTGGTGTCGCCCTGAGCCATATTTTTGGAGTTTTATCAGTGGGTTTTTGGAATTATTTAAACAAGTTTATTAATATCAAGGCTTTTTTGGAGATACCGAAAAAGATAGCTAAGGACCCGATGATTATTTTGGTTAATCCGGTTAAGGCTTTTGTTAGTTTAATAGAAGTCGTCAGTGAATTAGCCAAGATTGCCAGTCTTTCTTTACGTCTTTACGGTAATATTTTTGCTGGCGAAGTTCTTCTATCCTCCATCTCCTTGATTATGGCCTTTGGCGCCCCTATTCCTTTCTTGCTTTTGGAAGTTCTAGTTGGCTTAATCCAGGCTCTGATTTTTATGATGCTGATACTGACATACTTATCGGTCAATACGACCGCCGAGGAGCATTAGCATATTTAAATATTTAACATAGCCCAGCCTTTATTTTTGACGGCTAAGGCTTAATAAAATTATGGAAAAAATAATGTTCGCCAAAGCTTTGGCAATCACTTTGGGATCAATCGCCCCAGCCTTAAGTATCGGTATGATCGGTACTAAAGCCATGGATTCTATCGGACGCAATCCGGAAGCCGCTGGTAAGATTCTTGTCCCGATGCTTTTGGTTTCGGCTTTCGCTGAAGCTATCGCTATTTACGCTTTGGTCATCGCTTTCAGCATCAAATAAATTGAAACTTTGATGATCGGGGATCGTTATGCGGTCCCTGAGATCAAATTTTTAATCTTAAGAATATGGAATCATTAATTTCGACATTTAATATTGATTGGCATCTTTTTTTGGCTCAGCTCATCAACTTTGCTTTGGTTTTTTCTATTCTTTATTTGCTAGTATTCAAGCCTCTTATTAAGACGATGTCGGAAAGGACATCAACTATTGAAAAAGGTTTGCAAGAAGCGGCGGAAGCGAAGAAGCGCTTGGAAGCGGCGGCTTCTGAAAAAGAAAGTATTATTGCCGAAGCCAAAAAAGAAGCCTCCCGTTTAATAGATGAGGGCGAGAAGAAGATAAATAATCGCCGGGAAGAAATGGTAGCGAAAGCCAAAGAAGAAATCGGCCAGATAATCAATGCTGAAAAGCTTAAATTGCAGAAGGAAAAAGATGAAACTTTAAAAGAGATAAAAAAAGAAGTAGCCTCTTTGGTTGTTTTAAGCTTGGAAAAAGTTTTAGGCGAAAATATGGATAAGGATTTTGATGAAAAATTGATTAAGAAGATTGTTAAATAATATGAAGATTAGCGCCGCCAAATACGCCGAAGCTTTATACGCGTCTTTGGCTGAGAAAAAGAACGCGGAAGCAAAGGAATTGATAAAGCGTTTCGTCGCCGTAGTGGCCGCGAATAATGACGCTCGTTTATTTCCGTCTATTATCGACAGCTTTATTTCTTTATGGGATAGCCAAGCGGGAGAACTTTCCGCTGTGATGGCCAGCGCTCGCCATTTGAATGAATCTAGCCGGCAGGCGATTATTTCCTATTTGCAGAAAAAGACCGGAGCTAAAGAAGTTTCTTTGGAGGAAAAGATAGACGACTCTTTGTTGGGCGGTTTCGTTCTCTGTTACGGTGATCGCGTTATCGATGGTAGTTTGAAAAATAGCCTTGAATGCTTGCAGGATAAATTAAGCAATTAGTTTTAAAAATATGTCAATTACTAAGGATTTTATTATCGATCAGTTAAAAGAAGAGATTTCCGGCTTCAAGAATAATGTTGCCGAAAAAACCGTCGGCCGAGTTCTTAAGGTTTCTGATGGTATCGCTCTTGTCTCTGGGCTTTCAGAGGCGATGATGAGCGAAATTTTAATTTTTAAAACTGCCCATGGCGAAGTCAAGGGCGTTGCTTTGAATTTAGAAGAGAATCAGATTGGTGCAATCATTTTAGGTGAATATAAATCAATTAAGGAAGGTGACGAGGTTTTAGGAACTAAGAGGATTTTGGAAGTTCCAGTGGGAGAAGAAATGGTTGGCCGGGTTGTTAATCCTTTGGGTGAGGCTTTGGATGGCAAGGGAACCATTAAGGCTGATAAATTTTATCCAGTGGAAAAAATTGCTCCTGGCGTCATCACTAGAGCTTCTGTTAAGGAGCCGGTTCAGACCGGTATTAAGGCTATTGACGCTATGATTCCAATCGGTCGTGGTCAGCGCGAACTTATCATTGGCGATCGCCAGTTAGGCAAGACAGCCTTAGCTATCGATGCGATTATTAATCAGAAAGGACAGAACATGAAGTGTATCTATGTCGCTATCGGTCAAAAAGAATCCAAGGTGGCTAATATCGTTTCTAGATTAGAAGAAGCTGGAGCTATGGATTACACGACTATCGTTTTAGCTGGCGCTTCTTCGCCTGCTTCGTTGTTATATATCGCTCCTTATTCTGGCTGCGCGATGGCGGAATACTTTTTGGATAAAGGCGAGGATGTTCTTATCGTTTATGATGATCTTTCCAAGCACGCGGTTTCTTATCGTGAAATATCGCTTTTGCTTCGCCGCCCTCCGGGACGCGAAGCTTACCCTGGCGACGTTTTTTATTTACATTCCCGTCTTTTGGAAAGAGCTTGTAAATTAAATAAGGACTACGGCGGCGGTTCAATAACGGCTTTGCCGATAATCGAAACTCAGGCTGGCGACATATCCGCTTATGTTCCTACTAATGTTATTTCCATTACCGATGGCCAGATTTTCTTGGAGCCGGAATTATTTTATAAAGGCAATCGTCCGGCTATTAACGCCGGTCTCTCGGTTTCTCGTGTCGGTTCCAGCGCTCAAATAAAGGCGATGAAAAAAGTTGCTGGCAAAATGCGTTTGGAAGCGGCGCAGTATCGCGAATTAGCAGCTTTTGCCCAGTTCGGTTCTGATTTGGATGTCGATACTAAGAAGAAATTGGCCCGTGGCCAGCGCTTGTATGAAATTTTCAAACAAGACCAGTATCAGCCGTTATCTGTCGCTAAGCAGGTTTTGATTTATTACTCATTGATAAACGGATTTTTAGATGATGTTCCAGTAGATAAGGTGAGAGAATTTGAAAGCGGCTTATACAAGCAAGCGGATGCCGACAAGGAAATTCTTGAAGAAATCGCTAGTAAGAAAGAATTAGACGCGGCCTTGGAAGAAAAAATGGCCGGCTTAATCAATGATTATAAAGTTTCGTTGGATTATCTTATAAAGTAAGCTATGGCAAAGACCAAGGAAATATCAAGAAGAATAAAATCAATCTCCAGCACTAAGAAAATCACCAAAGCGATGGAGATGGTGGCAGCTGCCAAAATGAGGCGGGCGATAGAAGCGGTTTTAAAGACCAGGACTTATGCCAATCTCAGCTGGGAGACGGTTTTGCATTTGGCTGAACTTTCCAAAAAACAAAAAGAGAGCGTCCATCCGTTATTAGCGCAAGCGGCCGCTGTCGTTGATAAGGTTTGTTTGGTGCTTATCACTTCTAATCGCGGCATGTGCGGTTCTTATAACGCTGCCGTCATTAATAAGGCAATAAACTCAGTTAAAAAACACGCGGTTGATACTGATGTAGTTTTGGTTGGCCGTAAAGGGGCGGTAATTGCTAGTCAGGGATTAAATATTTTCGCTGAATTTGAAAAAAGCGATATTTTAAGCGACATAAAAGATGTTTACCCGGTATCGAAATTGATTATCGAATCGTTTTTGTCTGGGAAATATGGAAAAATATTCGTTGCCTACACTGACTTTGTTAATCCTGTAAAACAGGTTCCTCGCGTTAAACAGCTTTTACCAGTAACTATCGATAGCGTTGATGAATATTTAGGTATAGTTGGAAAAGAGTCGCCAGTAGCAGTCAGTAAAGGGTTGATGGAGGAGAAGGAAGCTAAGCATCTGAAAGCTGAAGGGTTTTCTTTTGAATATAAATTTGAACCGAATCCGCGGGAAGTTTTAGATAAGATAGTACCGCGTTTATTAGAGGTCCAGCTTTATCAGACTTTTTTAGAAGCTAATGCCTCAGAATATAGCGCCCAGATGACTGCTATGCATCAGGCGACCGAAGCGGCTCAAGACATGGTTACTGAATTGACTCTTTTCTATAATAAAGTCAGACAGGCAGGCATTACGGCGGAAATCGCGGAAATTTCCGCTGGCGCCAATGCTTTATCAGAATAATTAGTTTTAATAATATGAAAGATTCTAAGAAAAATTTCGGTACAGTGAAACAGGTTATCGGCGTTGTCGTCGATGTTCATTTTGAAGATCGTCTTCCGGAAATTTTTAATGCCCTTGAAGTCGATATCAACGGCCAACGTTTAGTTTTGGAAGTTGAACAGCACACTGGATCAAATTTGGTCCGCACTATCGCCATGGGCTCGACTGATGGTTTGAAAAGAGGTGATGAAGTTTTGGATACTGGTGCGCCGATTTCTGTTCCTGTTGGTCAGGAAACTTTAGGACGCATTTTTGACGTTTTAGGCAACACGATAGACGGTGGCGACGAAGCTAAGACTGAAAAAAAATATCCAATACATCGTTCAGCTCCTAAATTTACCGATCAATCAAATAATATTGAAATATTAGAAACCGGTATCAAAGTTATCGATCTTATCTGCCCGATAGTCAAAGGTGGCAAGGTCGGTCTTTTTGGCGGTGCTGGTGTCGGCAAGACTGTCGTTATCCAAGAATTAATTCATAATATCGCTTCAGAACACGGCGGTTATTCGGTTTTTGCCGGCGTCGGTGAACGTACCCGTGAAGGTAATGATCTTTATCACGAATTTAAAGACAGCGGCGTTTTGGATAAGGTTTCCATGGTTTTCGGCCAGATGAATGAACCGCCAGGATCGCGTGCTCGCGTGGCTCTTTCCGGTCTATCTATCGCTGAGTATTTCCGTGATGAAAAAAATCAGGATGTTCTTTTCTTCGTTGATAATATTTTCCGTTTCACCCAGGCTGGCTCGGAGGTTTCCGCTCTTTTGGGCCGCATGCCTTCAGCCGTCGGTTATCAGCCGACCTTAGCTTCAGAAATGGGTGAATTGCAGGAACGTATTACCTCAACCAAAAATGGTTCGATCACTTCTATCCAGGCGGTTTACGTACCGGCTGACGATTTAACCGATCCAGCTCCGGCTACTACTTTCGGCCACCTCGATTCAACCGTGGTTCTTTCCCGTTCTCTTTCGGAATTAGGTATTTATCCTGCTGTCGATCCGCTCGATTCTTCTTCGGTTATTCTTGATCCGAAGGTTGTCGGTCAAGAACATTATGAAGTGGCTCGCGGCGTTCAGAAAATATTACAGCGCTATAAGGAATTACAAGATATTATCGCTATTTTAGGTATGGAAGAATTGTCGCCGGAAGATAAGGTTATAGTCGCCCGCGCCCGTAAGATTCAAAAATTCCTTTCCCAGCCGAATTTCGTCGCTGAACAGTTTACCGGTCGCCCGGGAAAATATGTTAAATTGACTGATACTGTCCGCAGTTTCCGGGAGATTTTAGATGGTTTGCATGATACTAAAGCGGAAGACTCCTTTTATATGTGCGGTGGTATTGAAGATGTCAAATAATAAATTATGTCCGAAAAGACTATAAAATTTGAAATAGTTACCCCAGAAAGAGTTGTTTGGCGGCGTGAAGTCAGCCAATTAACTGTGCCAACAACGACGGGGGAAATAACCGTTCTGCCGAATCACATTCCTTTGGTTTCTATACTTCAGCCAGGCGTTATTTCTTTTAAAGATATTACCTCGCAGGAAGTGGAAATAGTCGCCGTTTCTAATGGTTTTATTGAGGTAATGAAAGATAAGGTCGTTATTTTGGCAGATACCGCGGAAAGAGCGGAGGAACTTGATGAAGGCCGGATAAAAGAGGCTCAGATAAGGGCCGAAGAACGACGCCACCAAGCACAGTCAGTCGACTCTATGCAATTCGCTGATATTTCGGCCCAAATTGAAAAGCAGCTGGCGCGCGAAAAGGCCTTGAATCGCTGGCGTAAATTAAAGAAAGCTAGTTAACCATAAATAAGGAGAAAAAATATGAACTTTGAAAATCATGAAAGTAATCTTGAACAAGAAATGAATGTCGGCTGGGAAAAATCCCTTAATAACCGTTTTATAAAATCCTTACAAGAAGGATCTAATCTTCAAGATTTGTTAAACGAAGAGTTGGAGAAAAAGGAGTTTTTTGAGGAATTAGATACGATAGACTGCTCTGACGGGTGTGTTTTGAGCGGTAAGAAAATTGGCATCGCTGGTAGTGGTTTGTTGCTACCGCCAGAAGAAAGAAAAGCTTTTATTGAAGCATATAAAGGAAAAATAAAGGCGGTGTCTACTCATTTCGATTGTGGCGCGGCCAAAGCGGCTTTCACCTCTTTAACAAAAGATGAACTTCCGGAAGGAATTTCTACTTCTGATGAATACGGCACTTATGTTGGTAAAGAAACTGCCGAAGCTTTAGGAGCGGAACATATTTATCTTGATGAAGAAGAACTGGCTAACAACTACCATAATGAAATGGCTTTAGTCGTTGATCAGAGCGGCAAATTTAATCCTGATAATATCGAAGATTTCCCGGCTCATTTTTTGTGCAGCGGCGCTGGTTTTTCTCTGTCACCGGAATATATGGGTAAAGAAATTGCCATGTTGTCAGGCATTGCTCTTGGTGGTCACGGTTTCGGTCAGAGATTTAATAACGGTAATCCTTTTCGTATAATGATTATTGCCAATAATGAAGAAGAAAAAACGCGTTGGCAGGAAATTGCCGAGAAGGCCGTCAATGATTTTGGCGACCGAGTCAAGATTGAAACTTTTGTTAGAAAAGACTAGCTATAAAAACCCTGCCAAATGGCAGGGTTTGTTTTTTATTTTTAAGCAATTATCCAGAAGGAAATTAGTAGGGCGATAATTATTCGGTACCAGCCGAAATATTGGAAATCATTTTTTTGGATGTAGCGGATTAGGAATTTAGCGCCGATAATCGCTGTTATAAAGGAAACGACAAAACCGATTAACCAGGCTAGCCAATCATTACCAGAGAGTGCGGCAATGAGCAGGCGGCTTTTATAAATATCAAGAAAAGTGGCAGCCGCCATGGTGGGGATTGCCAGTAAAAAGGAAAATTCTACTATTTCTTCGCGCTTGATATTAAAGGCTAAACCGCCGATAATTGTCGCTGCTGAGCGGGAAACCCCGGGAACTATAGCCACTGCTTGGCAGGCGCCGATAGCCGCCGCTTGCTTTAAAGACATTTCTTCCAGATTTATCTCTTTTTTTGTGGCAGCTTTTTTAGCATGATAACGTTCAAAGGCGATGATAAATAAACCGCCGAGAAAAAGACTGGCGGCAATTAGTGGATAGCTGTCCATTAAATAGTCTTTAACCAGTTTATAAAAAATAAGGCCGATAAAAGAGGTAACTAAGAAAGCGACAGCAACTCGGCTGATTATTTTTGGTGATTTTATGAATTTTTTCCAATAAAGCAGGAAAGCAGCTAATATAGCACCCAGCTGGATTGATATTTCAAAAGTTTTTAAAAAATCACTGCTGGGGATTTTTAGCAGGGCACTGGCAATTATCAAGTGGGCGGTTGAAGATACTGGCAAGAATTCGCTTAAACCCTCGACTAAACCCAGGATGGCCGCTTGCATCATGTTCATATAATTGTTTATTATTAGCTTAATTTATTTTAAGAAAATATCTTTTATTATTGTATCGTAAAATCGATCATAAATACAGCTGTTTGTATTTATTTTATACTCTTGACAGCTAATGGTACAGGAATTAAAATGGTTATTAGCAGTCTAGTATTATGACTGCTAATATAAAATTTAAAAAATAAATATATGAAATTAAAACCATTATTTAACAATGTCGTGTTGAAACCTCTTAAAAAAGAGGAAATGACTAAATCTGGCTTAGTCTTGCCGGATAGTTCTGATAAAGAAAAGCCGGAAAGAGGAGAAGTCGTTGCTGTCGGCAGCGGCAAAATCTTGGATAATGGCCAATTACTGCCATTAACTGTTAAAGTTGGCGATAAAGTGATTTTTAAAAAATATTCTCCTGACGAGTTCAAGGAAAATGGGGAGGAATATTTAGTTTTAAGCGAGAGCGATATTATTGCTATTTTAGAATAAATAAAAATTAAGTATAAATATATGGCAAAACAGATAATCTTTGATGAAAAAGCTCGTCTTTCCTTAAAGAAAGGCGTTGATCAATTGGCCAACGCTGTTAAAGTAACTCTTGGCCCTAAAGGTCGCAATGTTGTTATTTCCCGTTCTTATGGTGCTCCGATAATCACCAAAGACGGCGTGACGGTAGCTAAGGAAATCGAACTTGAGGATAAATTTGAAAATGTCGGCGCCGAAATAATCAAGGAGGCTAGCTCAAAAACCAATGACGCCGCCGGCGATGGAACGACGACAGCTACGGTTTTAGCGCAAGCTATAATCAATGTTGGCTTAAAAATGGTCGCTGCTGGCATCAATCCGATAGAAATAAGGCAGGGGATAGAAAAGCGGGTTTCGGAAATAGTTGCCGAGCTCAAGAAGATGTCTAAAAATATATCTTCCAAAGAAGAAATCGCCCAAGTTGCTTCTATTTCCGCTAATGATGAAGAAATTGGCAACATTATCGCTGAAGCTATGGATAGCGTTGGCAAAGAAGGGGTTATAACCGTGGAAGAAGGGCAGTCTTTCGGGGTAGAAAAAGAAGTTGTCGACGGCATGCAGTTTGACAAAGGTTATATTTCTCCTTACATGATTAGTAACCAGGACACAATGAAGGCCGAAATGAGCGATCCTTATATACTTTTAACGGACAAGAAGATATCTTCTGTCCAAGAAATATTGCCTTTGTTGGAGAAAGTTGTCCAGTCGGGCAAGAAAGATTTGGTTATAATTGCCGAAGATATCGATGGTGAGGCTTTAGCCACTTTTGTCTTGAATAAGTTGCGCGGCATCTTTAATGTCTTAGGAATAAAAGCCCCTGGTTTTGGTGATCGTCGCAAGGCCATGTTGGAAGACATTGCTGTTTTAACCGGTGGCCGGGTGATTACCGAAGAAGTTGGTTTAAAGCTTGATAAGGCGGAATTGGAAGATTTGGGCAGAGCTCGTAAAGTTGTCGCCAGCAAAGACAATACTACTATTGTCGATGGCCAAGGTAAGGCTGAAGATATTGCCGCTCGCGTTTCTGCTTTGCGTAAAGAAAGGGAATTGCTTGATTCTGATTTTGATAAAGAAAAGATTCAGGAACGTATTGCCAAGCTTTCTGGCGGTGTCGCTGTTATTAAGGTGGGTGCGGCTACGGAAACAGAAATGAAAGAAAAGAAGTATCGCATTGAAGATGCTTTGAATGCCACTAAGGCTGCGGTTGAAGAAGGCGTGGTTCCAGGTGGCGGCCTAGCTTTGGCTTTGGCCTGTTATGGACAGGATTTTGCCGCTTTTGAAAATGAATTACGTTCTGATAATAAGCATGTGGGAGAAAAGATAATTAATGCCGCCATCTTAGAACCGATAAAGCAAATTGCCGCTAATGCTGGCGTTGATGGATCGTTGATATTGCAACGTATAATAGAAGAAAATAAGAATTCCAAGGAGGTCAAGGGCTATAATGCCGCTAGCGGCGAATTCGTCGATATGGTAAAAGCTGGCATTGTCGACCCGACGAAGGTTGTTCGTTCTGCCCTTGAAAATGCAGCTTCAGCGGCTATGATGTTTTTAACGACCGAAGCGGTAATTACTGATAAGCCGGAAAACAAGGATAATTGTTCTTGCGGCCATAATCATGGCGGTTTAGGGATGGACGGCATGATGTAAGATTATTCATAAAAAAGAAACCGGTGACTAGCAGTCGCCGGTTTTTTTATTGGCGATTTTTTGTTATAATGTTAATAAGCATAAAATTATGAAAAAACAAGAAAATCTAACAAAAAAACCAGTAATTGTTGCTGTTTCCGGCTATTTTAATCCTTTGCACGTCGGCCATTTAGAAATGATCAGCCGTTCCAAGAGATTAGGGGATAAGTTGGTGGCTATCGTTAATAGCGATTTGCAGGTTAAATTGAAGGGAAGCGTGCCTTTTATGAAAGAGGCTGACCGTTTAAAAATAGTCGCCGCTCTGCGCGATGTTGACGAAGTTTTCTTGTCTATTGATAAAGACATGACAGTTTGCCGCTCCTTAGCCAAAGTCCGTCCGAATATTTTTGCTAATGGTGGCGATCGCCATAGTCTCGTTAATGTTCCGGAATATCCTGTTTGCCAAAAGTATGGAATAAAAATGGTCGATGGCTTGGGTAAGAAAATCAGGGCTAGCTCTAAAATTATCGCTCGCGCGGCCGCTTTGGAGGAGAAAGTAAAAGCCTCTAAGGATAAAGTCAGCCGAAAAAAATGAAGAGAGTATTTTTCCGTTATTCTTTTATTGCTTTAGCGGCTGTTTTTATTTCCGGGGTAATTTCTGGATTATTTTATTTATCATCTAAAATTAGCGCCCTTGAAAACGGCGGCCTCAGTTCTTATATCTATAATCTATTAGGACAAGATGCTCATAAGAAAGAAGAGAAGCCAGCTGCCGCTCCAGAATTTACTATCCAAATACCAGAAGGCTGGACCAACAGAGATATCGGTCAATATTTTTCTCGTTTAGGCAAATGGACATCAGAAGATTTGTATGAAGCTGTTGGTCAAACTTCTTATGATGTTTGTGGTGGTAAGCGGCAGACTGATAGGGATTGGAAAAAGGAATACTCTTTTTTAGCTGACAAGCCAGATTGCGCTAGTTTAGAAGGCTATCTTTTTCCCGATACTTATCGTCTTTATGCTAGTTCAACCGTAGAAGAGGCAGTTTCTAGGATGCTCGATAATTTTGACAAGAAATTAGACGATAGTCTTAGGAAAGAAATTAAATTACAAGGAAAAACCATTAATGATGTGATAATAATGGCTTCCTTGATAGAAAAAGAAGCCCCGATAAGTTATTCAGATAAAGAAAATTTAGCCGCCAGGATGATTTCAGGAATTTTTTGGCGCCGTCTAAAAAATGGTCAGCGGCTAGAATCCGACGCTACCCTTTCTTACATCTTGGAAGATAAGAAAGACCAGCATAGCGGCGAGGAATTGGATAACAGTTCCCCTTACAATACTTATCGAAAAGCCGGCTTGCCACCCGGACCGATTTGCAATCCGGGCTTAGTAGCGATAGAAGCGGCTATTTATCCCATTAGAAGCGATTATAACTTTTTCTTGACTGATCAGAATGGCAACGTTTACTACGCTCGGACTTACGAAGAGCATTTGCGCAATAAATATAAATATTTAAGATAAAACTATGCAGCCGGAAGAGAATCAATATGTCGGCGGTGATGATCAGATGAATAATCCTTATAAACAGGGTTCTTTTTCATCACATTTTAACGCTATTATTATTTCCTTGGCGGTTATTATCTTCATCGCCGTCTTGGCCGGGGTTTTTTATTTTTTTGTCTGGCCTAATATAAAAGGCGGGCAAACAAAAACAACTACGGAAAAAGCGCCCGCAAACAGCCAAGAAAGTTCTTCGACCAGCATTTCTTTGCCGAGCGTCGACCTTATCGGTCAGGATAGCAACTCTTCTTTGTCTGATTTTCAGCAATTACCGATAGAGTACCTTTCTTTTGCCAGTTTTTATCAGGAGCCGACTGCTTTTAGCGACAGTTTTACTCCGGTTTTTGATTTGCCGATTAATTCTAAGATAGAGGTTCTTAATTATTATGATGTTTCTCGCAAATTACCGCTCGATAATTATTTGGATCTTATAAATAATCAAGGCTTTGCCGTTTTGGATAATCCTTGGAGCAAGGAAGCTTTTGATCCTTATGCTGTTTATTCTAAATTGAATGGCAAGCGCGTGCCTCTGCTTTTAACCTCTGATTTTTTAAGTTATTCTTATCAAAATAGATTGAAAAATCTTTATAAGGATATCGAGAAGAATATTTTTTATGATAATCTTTGGGAGGTTGGCCAGCGGCTTTTTGAAGTTTCTCGCGCCCGTTATGAAAGCCGTTTAGCAGCTATTGGCGATATAAATGATCGTGTTTTAGAAGCCGAGCGCTTAGAAACGGCGTTTTTCGCGACACTTATCGATTTATTAGCCCCCGATAGTGGTCAGGTAGCCGCTCAGGGCAAAGTTGCTGATAGCCGGCTCTTTACTGAGGCGGAGGCAAAAAAATATTCTTTCAATATCCCCACCTATCTTCAGGATGATTTGGCCAGTGAATTGAAATTAATAAGAGAAGCGAAATCAGAAAAAACTAGGTCGCCGATACGTCTTTATCAAGCGGATTATCGAAATTTTTCCGTACCTTCGGAATATCGCAATAATTATAAGCTATACAATTTTTATTTAGCTAGCAAATGGCTTAATTCGGTTTTTCCTTTGAATTACCGTGATGATAATTGTCAGGAGTGCTTGTTGGATAAGGAGGATTGGCAAATAAATTTTACTGCCGCTAATATCATTTCTCAAGATTTGGCTTCTTTGCCGGAATTAAAAAGTAAATGGGCCAGGATATACAAGACTATCGCTTTTTTTCAAGGCCTGCGCGATGATTTAAATTATGTCCATTATCGTGATGCCGCCGCTAATCTTTTCGGCCAAGATTATCAGGCGATAAATATTTTTGATGAAGCGGAAGGACAGTCGGCGAATAATTTAGAAAAATTAAGACAGGAGTTAGCCAAGAAGAATTTTTCTAATCTGGCCGGAGCTTATGATAAAGAAAGCGATTATCAACTAATCGGTTTGAAGGTCTTAGCGGAATCTTATTGGCCTAATAAATATATCGTTGATCGTCTGAATGCCGCCGGCGAGTATCATGGAAACGCCTCAACTAATCTTACCGCCTGCCAAAATCGCGCGGCGGTGACTACTCGTTGTAATGGATTTTCCCTAGATTTTATCAATTTAGTTTTTCCTTTGGGCGGCAATAGTTATTTTTTGGATAATTCTTCTTATGATGACTATGATTTGAAGGCTGAAGAATTGCGCCAAGAGATAGGAACAGCTGATTTGTGGCATGCTAATAATTATTGGAATAATTTGAAAACAGTAGCTGATCATTTATCAACCTCCGGAAGTCAATTGCCGCCGTATGCCGCTAACGAAGCTTGGCGTTCACGGCTCATCGGCTTTGCCGCCGCTTCCTGGGTAAGCCTGCAATTGCCTTTAGATAAACCAACGGTCGCTACTAGCAGCCAATCAGCCTCTTCTTTGGACAATTCCTCTAAGAATGTCGAAGATGCTTATCTCGAGCCGGATTATTCTTTAATCGCCGAATTAGAAGCCAGCAGTCAGATGATTATCAGAATGCTCGAGGCTTTGGGTCTAGATTATGGTGCCGGCATTTCATTCAAGTCTTTACAGACATATCGCAATGACCTGGAAAAATTACGTTTGCTGGCAATAAAGGAAATTTCTGGCCAGGTATTATCGGAAGATGATAAGTTAACAATCTTTGATTTTATCCAAAAGCAGTCCGTTGAACCTTCTAATGCTTCATCAAAGCAGATAGGGTTGAATCTCGGCGATCCAAAAAAGACGGTCAAAGAAGATTTGTCCGTCCTAAAACTTTTATTGATAACCAGGCAAGAGGGTAATAATAAGATATTTTCCGTCGGTCCCGTCTGGTCTTTGAAGGAAAGCCGTTAATGGCGTTTAAAATGAAAAACCCAGA
>CAYPAS010000012.1:0-16476 GCA_964408785.1 uncultured Gammaproteobacteria bacterium
AGCAGGATTCGAACCTGCGACCGTTTGCTTAAGAGGCAACTGCTCTACCAGCTGAGCTATAGGCGCATTTTTAAAGCGGTCTGACTTAGATATAATAGCAGAAAATAAAGATAATACAACCCCTTTATTTTCCCGGTGCGCCCGGCAGGATTCGAACCTGCAACCCCTTGGTCCGAAGCCAAGTACTCTATCCAGTTGAGCTACGAGCGCTTGAAAATTGGCATAAAACTAGGCCTTTTGAGCCCAGAAATGCCAAATTATTAGGCCAAGGCCGCGACCGGGAATTAACGCTTACCCTTTAGGGCCTGCTTTAAGTGATATCCGGTCTTGAACTTGGCGACTTTGACGGCCGGAATAGTAATTCTTTCGCTCGGATTCTGCGGATTGACGCCGCCTCTTGAGTAGCGGACGCGCGAAAGGAAAGTTCCGAAACCGGCGATAGTTACTTCGCGGTCGTTTTTCAATTCCTCGATCACGATGTCGGTAAAGACTTCAAGCATCTTTTCCGCCTGCTTTTTGTTCAGGCCTTCGACGTCGTGATAGATTCTGTCGATTAATTGCGCTTTGTTCATATTTTTAATTAGCTTATTAAAGCTTATTAATTTTTAATTATCTAGCGTATTCAGTCACCCGCATTTCTCTGATAACATTGACTTTTATCTCTCCTGGATATTTTAACTCATTTTCTATCTTTTTTGCAATATCTCTAGCCAAATTATATGACTTGAAATCATCGATAAGCTCTGGCTGGACAAAAACGCGCACTTCGCGGCCGGCTTGAATAGCGTAAACTTTTTCCACGCCTTCGAAAGAATTGGCAATTTTTTCTAACTCTTCCAAACGTTGTAGATAATTTTCGTAATTGTCGCTTCTAGCTCCTGGACGGGCCGAGGAAATAGCGTCAGCTACTTTGACGATGACGGATACTAAGGTAGCCGGCTTATCATCATGATGGGTGGCTATCGGAGCGATAACATCTTCTGGTAAATTGAATTTTTTGGCGATGTCGCGACCTATTTCTGTATGGTTTCCTTGGACTTCATGGTCGACGGCTTTGCCGATATCGTGTAATAAGCCACCCTTCTTAGCTAAAGTAACATCGGCGCCTAATTCTTCAGCCAACATCGCTGACAAATGAGCAACTTCTATAGAATGTCTTAAGGCGTTCTGTCCGTAGCTGGTACGGTATTTTAAGCGGCCCAGGATTTGGACGAGCTTAGGATCAAAACCGGTGATGCCGACTTCGTACAAAGCTTCTTCTCCGGCTTTCTTTATATCAACGGCCACTTCTTTCTTGGCATTTTCCACGGCGTCTTCGATTTTAGTCGGATGGATGCGGCCGTCTTTTATTAAATAATCTAAAGTCTTTTTTGCTATATGGCGGCGGATCAAGGAAAAACCGGAAACGGTGATGGCGTTAGGCATATCGTCGACGATGATTTCGACGCCAGTTAGCTGTTCGATAGCCTTAATATTGCGGCCTTCACGACCAATAATTCGGCCTTTCATTTCATCGTTAGGCAAATCTACGGTAGTGGTGGTTAATTCGACAGTGTAATTAGAAACCATTCTTTGCATAGCTAAAGCCATGATGTCTTTGGCTTTTTCGCCCAAAGCTTCTTCAGAATTTTCTTCTAATTTTCTAACCCTGACCATTAAATCTTCAGTGTTCTTTTCTTCTACTTTCTTTAAAAGCAGGTCTTTAGCTTCCTCTTGCGATAGTTTAGAAATATCAGCTAATTTGTTTTCTTGTTCTTCCTTAATCAGCTTTATTTTTTCTTTTATTTCTTGGACCTCGTTTACTTTGTCGTAAAGTTTCTGCTGTTTTTCTTGGAGATCGAGGAGTTTTTGGGAAAAAGAGTTTTCTCTCTGTTCCAGGCGTTTTTGGAGATTGTTTATTTCGTTGCGGCGATTAGCCTCTTCTTTTTTAGATTCTTCTATTATTTTTAAGGCCTTATCCTGAGCCTGTAAAATAAGTTCTTTTTCTTTGATTTTGGCATCGCCTAATATTTTATCGGCTTTTTCGCTGGCTTTGTCGACCTTATTGGCCGCCAAGCGCTTGAAAGCGAAATAACCGACAAAAAAACTGCCGACAACTGCCACTGCGCTTAATAAGTAAGTCATATTAGTGGCCTGTTTCTAAAAATCTTTTGTTTTTGGCAAACTGATAAACAAAAAAGGCTGCGGCTATAGCGAGCTAAAATTGGGGAAATTCTGTGATTTTCAATTTTTTAACCATCATTAGATTAAAAACAAAAACATTTCTCTCTATTAACCATTAACAGCTGAGGCTTCCGGTTGCTTTCTTGGCCAACAATCGATTTCAATAACAGGATTAATTAATTATTATTTTATTGCTTTAATTTTAGCATTAAGCATAAGTTTTGTAAAGAAAAAATCTTATTTTTTGTTTGACTATATTGAAAAAATGAAGTAATATTAAAAAATATCAAGTAATTTTTGATATTTTTCAGAAATTAGGGTTTTTTAGCTAATAATAGATTATTATGAATTTAACAGAATTAGCTCGCATCTTGCGTATCTCTCCCCAGGAATTACGCGACCTTTTGCCTCAAGCCGGTTTTGCTATCGGTCAAAAAGCAATCAAAGTCGATAATAATACGGCCAAAAAGATAATTAAGGACTGGCCGCAGATTAGGCGTGATTGGGAGCAGAAAAAAATGGCCTTAGCCATCAAGAAGCAGAATGAATTTTTGCCAAAAGAGAAAAAGACCATTTCTATACCGCCGGTTATTACTGTCCGCGCTTACGCTGAGGTGGCGGGAATCCCGGTCAATCGTGTTTTGGCGGAATTAATGAAAAATGGCGTTTTTACCTCCATCAATGAAAAAATAGATTTTGATACGGCCGCGATTATCGGTGAAAATCTTAATCTAGAAGTTTTATTGCTCGAAGAAGATTCAACGCCGGAAACTAAGGAAGATAAGAAGTTAGAAGATATTTTGGCCCAAGAAAAAGAAAGCGACCTAATTTCTCGTCCGCCGGTTATCGTGGTTATGGGTCATGTTGATCACGGTAAGACCAAACTTTTGGATTCTATCCGCAACACCGACGTCGTTGCCGGTGAAGCCGGTGGTATTACCCAGCACATTGGCGCTTATCAGATTACCAGGAACGGCAAGGTAATTACTTTTATTGATACTCCGGGACACGAAGCGTTCACCGCCATGCGTAGTCGTGGTGCTAAGGTGGCTGATATTGCTATTTTGGTCGTTGCCGCTGATGACGGGGTGAAGCCGCAGACTATTGAAGCTTTCAGAATCATTGAAGCGGCTAAGATTCCTTATCTAGTAGCAATAAACAAGATAGACAAGCCAGCGGCGGATGTTAATCGAACCAAACAAGAGCTTTCTTCTCAGTTGAATATTACCCCGGAAGATTGGGGCGGTAAGACTATTTGCGCGCCTATATCCGCCAAGGACGGTATCGGTATTGAGGAGCTCTTGGATATGGTTTTGCTTCTTTCAGAATTAGAAAGCCCGAATTTAAAAGCTAATCCGCGGTCGGAAGCCGCCGGCACCGTTATTGAATCCAACGTCGATAAAGCGGCTGGACCTTTAGCTACTATCTTGGTACAAAATGGTACTTTGCGTGTCGGCGATCAGCTTTGTTTTGATGGCGTCATTTATGGCAAAGTTAAATCTTTGAAGAATTATCGCGGTGAAGACATCAAAGAAGCCGGCCTCTCCTCTCCGGCCAAGATCCTTGGTTTAAAGACTTCGCCGGCCGTCGGTGATATCTTAACCGTTGGTGAGGGAGAAAAATTAAAAGTGAAAAAGATAAAATCTTCAGCCGCCGCTAGCGTGGAAATCGCTAGCGTTAACAGCGCTAACCATGAAGATAATAATCAGGATGATAAGACTTCAAAAATAAATGTTGTTATCAAGACTGATTTCCTTGGTTCGGCGGAAGCGATTGAGGAGTCCTTGCTTAAATTAAATAATGACAAAGTCAAGGTTAAAGTTATCAGCAAGGGCCTCGGCTATATAACCGAGGGTGACGTTAAAAGGGCGGAGGATTCAGAAGCAAAAATCTTAGGATTCAATGTCCGTATTTCTCCGACTATAGAAACTTTAGTGAGAGAAAAAAAAGTGACGGTCAAGATTTTTTCAATCATTTACGATTTAATAAAATACGTTAAGGAGGAAATGCAACTTTTGGTTAAGCCGGAAATAAATCGCGTCGACCTAGGTCGCCTCAAGATTCTCGCGGTTTTCCGTACGGAAAATAATAGCCAGATAGTCGGCGGTAAAGTTTTAGACGGCTTGATAAAGAATAATGCCTTGGTTGAAGTAAAACGTGGCGAAGCGCTTATCTGTACGGGGCGCATCAGTCGTTTGCAATCTGGCAAGCAGGATGTAGAAACCGTTGAAAAGGATCAGGAGGCCGGTTTGAAATATGAAGGCAAACCCTTGATTGCCGCTGGCGACATCCTGAACGTTTATATAGAAGAAAGAATAGTTGATAAAATATAATATGGCGGAAAAAGGCAAGATAAATGAAATATTGTTAGAAGAAATTGCTGGCGCTGTCAGGCGCGAAGTCGCTCTTGATAATGCCTTGATAACGATTTCTTATGTCGATTGCAGTCCGGATTTGAAACAGGCAAAGGTGGGCTTTTCCGTTTTACCCGATGTCTTGGCCGGTACGGCCGGACGCTTGCTAAGCGCATCGACCGGTCGCATTATTGATTCGCTGAAGAAGCGCGTAAAGATAAGGCAGATTCCTAAGATTTCTTGGGAATTTGACGCCACCGAAAAAGAAGCGGCTCGTTTAGAAAAATTAATAAGCAGCCTAGAATAATAGATTGTTAAAAAACCGCCCTAGAGGGCGGTTTTTTGATTATATAAAAATTAGATATTAAAATGCTTTTTTAAATATTTTTTTATTTTTATTTTTACGTCTTCGTTGATTTTACCTATTACTTTTTTAAATCTTTCGTAGTCAAATGATGTTATACAATACATCTTGGCTATTGAATCAACCATTAAATTATTATCTTTTTCGGCTTCCACTAAAATATCATCTGGCAGGCAATTTTTCTTTTGCGAGGTGAGGGGAATTATGGTGACCAGGCTAGTCTTTTTTAGCTGTTCGTCTGATTCCACGACAATCGCCGGTCTTTTACCTTGGTATTCGTGGCCTACGCCAGGATCAAATTCAACCCAAACAATATCGCCAAAGCTAATTTCACCTTTTGTTATCATAGATTTTCGTAATAATCATATTCGGTTTTAGAAATATGCCCCAATTGATTTAATATATCTTTGGCGCTCGTCATTTTAAAATATCTTAAATCATCAAAATTTCTTTTTACATAAGGAGTTTGGCGTTCAAAAACAAGATTATATGGAATAATTTTTTTGTCGTCAGTTAATTTCCAAGGAGCGTCGCCGTGGGAGTAGTCTTTTATTTGTGATGCCGACATATTAGAAAGAGATCCGATAACCTCATCGATAGTTTTCGTTTCTTCGGGTGATAAGGAATTAATATTGTAGGTGATTAAATTTATATAACGTTTGATTTTTAGACCAAAGTAGTTGTGGATAATAATTTTAAGCTCTTGCTTTTCTTTCATTGCTTCTATAACGGGAAGATATAGAGCCGCTATCGGGGCGGGGCCATATTGTAAATGGACGTAATCCATGCCCGTGATTGATTTCCCATTAATTTCAAAATTATCAAAATCAACAAAATATAATAATTTATACAAAACAGTTTCTCCAACGTTCGGTTTTCCGGCACATTTTTCCAAAATATATAAAATAACATTTTTTAACTTTTCTGGATTAAAATCGTTTTGTTTGTTTTGTTCTTTTGTTATTTTAATATCTGGCAAATCATCTTCTATTAAAAAATAATCTGTTTTTAAATTAAAAACATCAGCTATTTTGGCTAGTTCTAAAAAATCAATATTTCTTCGGCCTTGTTCAATCTGGGATATAGCTACTCTGGATAATTCTACTTTTTTGGCTAAATCATCTTGGCTTATTTTCTTGTCTTCTCTAAGAGTTTTGATTTTATTGCCTAAAGATTGTTTATTAATCATAAAATCGATTAAAATAATGCTTATCTTTAGTATGCTTTATGAAACAAATTCTGTCAATATTTTAATTTTTGATAGAATAATAAACATTTATTATTTTTTACCTTTTAGGTTAAAAGGGTTATTGTAATAATAAAGTTAATAATATAAATAACGCTATAAAAAAATCTAAAAAATAAAGATATAAATTGCTTTTCTATGGACTTTTTTAGGTTTTTATAATAAAATAGGCAATCAATAGATAGTTAAATATCATGGAAAAGGGGGAATTAGAAAAATTATATCAAGAAGCTTATAAGCGTTTAAAAGAGGCTAAAAATGTTTTAGTTGTCGGCCATATTTCACCAGACACCGATGCTTTGTCGTCTGTAGCGGTAATTTTAGAACTAGCCGCCTCTTTAGGTGTTAAAGCTCGCGGTTTCGCTAGTCAAAAAGCTCTTGATGTCTATCGTTATATACCGCATGAAGATAAGATTTTATCAGAAGAGCCGTCTAATCTTTTAGCTTTTGATTTGATAGTTATTTTAGATTGCGGCGCGATGTCACGTACCGGCCTGGAAAGGCGACTGCGTCCGATAATCGAAGCCGCTAAGCAGGGAGTGATTTCTAAACGGCCATTTTTGATAGAATTCGACCACCACGAGCACTTAGAAAGTTATTGCGATATTGAAATTCGTTTACCGGAAAAAGCTTCGACTACAGAAGTTCTCCATGGTTTCCTGAAAGCAAACGGCTTGGAAGCCAACAAAGCTATGGCTAGCTGCATCTTGTACGGTTTAGCCAGCGATACCGGAAATTTTTTGCATGATAATTCGTCTTCCGAGGTTTTATCTATTTCTTCAGAAATGCTTTTAAGGGGCGCTTCTTTCCAGGGGGTGGTTAATAATTTAGTCGCTAACAAAAGCTTTCTTTCTCTTAAAGTTTGGGGTTTAGCTCTAGAAAGTATTTATTATCAGCCGGAGAGCGGTTTGATCGTGGCGGCTTTGACTAGAAAGTCATTGGCGAGCATTGTGCCTACTCCCGATGATTTCCCAGAAATAAGCGACATAAGCGGCGATATTGTTTCCTTTCTAGCTTCTTTAGACGGTGTCAGGGCGGCGATGATTTTGCGGGAAGACCATCATGGAGTAAAGGGCAGTTTGCGGACCAACGATCCGGAAATTGATGTGGCCAAGATAGCTAATCTTTGGCGGGGCGGCGGACACAAGAAAGCCGCGGGATTTTTTGTTCCCGGTTATCTGGAACGCAAGGATGATGGGCATTGGGTGGTTATCAAAAAAAAGGCTTAATCAGCCTTTCTTTTTTTTGCCTCTTCTTTTAGGCGCCACTCTTTTATTTTTTTCGGATCGCCAGATAATAGTATTTTTGGTACGCGATAGGTTTTTTTATCAGCGCTGAAAATTTCTGGTCGAGTGTATTGAGGATATTCTAGCCAGCCGGGTTGGGAGTGGGATTCTTCTTCTAGACTAGAATTATTTCCCAGCACTCCAGGAAGTAGGCGGGAAACAGAGTCGATAACTATTAGAGCGGGTAATTCACCGCCAGTTAAAACATAGTCGCCAACAGATATCTCTTCGTCGATAAATTTTTTTATCCTAGCATCGACGCCTTCATAGCGGCCGCAGATAAAGATGACTTCTTCTAACTTGGAATATTTTTTTGCCAGTTGCTGGTCCCATTTTTTTCCAGCTGCTGATAGCAGGACTATCTTTCTTTTTTTCTTGTCGCCACGGAATTTCGCTTTGATCGCTTTTAAAGCTAGATAAAGCGGTTCGATTTTCATCAACATGCCGGCGCCGCCGCCATAAGGAGTATCGTCAACGCTGCGGTGTTTATCCTTGGTCCAATCGCGCAGATTATGGATTTTGATATTGATGAGTTTTTTTTCCTGCGCCCTTTTTAGTATTCCTTCGTTGAGATAAGAAGAGAATATTTCTGGAAAAATAGTGATTAATTGGAATTTCATATAATAAGATTATAGCAGGATTATCCTTAAGAAAAAACCGCTGTTAGCGGTTTCTTCTTTGTTTATTTGTTTCTCTTAGATTTTTAAATCGTCGAGGGCCGAGGTATCAATGTCATCATTGAAATCTTGGCGAGCTTCGCTGCGGTGGCTGCCGCCTTCCGGGTCATAAATCTTTAAATTGACGCGGGAATTATTTTTAGCACCGATGATCTTGAGCAAAGTGCGAATCGACTGAGCGGTCTGGCCCTTGCGGCCGATGACATAACCCATATCAGCCGGGTTTGTCTTAAGGGTCAAAAGGACGCCTCTTTCATCGATGGTCCGATCAACGACGACGTCGTTAGGATTGGCGACGATGGCTTTGACCACCATTTCCAGGAACTGTTTGTCTTCCATAGTTTTCTTTTGTCTCCGCTGCTTAGCAAAGCTAATAAGCGGGGAATTTATTAAATTGCTGTCAAATCAACAGCTTCTTAAATTATTATATCTGATAGCTAAGTGACGGTCAATTAAGCGGCAGTTTCCGTTTCTTCAACTGTTTCGTTGCTAATTTCGGCAGTATTTTCCGCGGCTTCAACTTCGCTGCTTTTATTTTCCGCCTCCTTTTCCGCACTTTCGCGGGCGGCCTTCTTATCTTCCTTGGCTTTTATCTGACCAAGACGTTTTTCACTGGTTTTGCCAGCTTTAGAAGCGACAGCTTTAGTGCCTTCAATTATTCCTTTGTTAATCAAAAGATTGTTAACCGTGGCGGTCATTTGAGCGCCTTTGGAAAGCCAATAATTGATTCTTTCTCCCTTAGCAGATAATTCTTTGCTGTGAGGATTGTAAGAACCGAGGATTTCTAAAGCATCTCCGTATGGATCGCGGCTTTTTTCCGAGATTATCAAGCGGAACATCTTCTTGTTTTTCTTGCCGGTTTGGGCTAATTTGATTGCTAACATAATTTTCTTTATCTTATTAGATTGCCAAAATATTATCTTAAATTAAAGCAATTGTCAATATTTTAATTAAGCGGGATTTTGTGGCGACGGGAAATCATTGTTTCGGCGCGGACCACTAGGATTGCCGTAAGGTCGGCGGTCGCGATTAGCAAAGGCTGGTCGGCGGCCACTGTTTTGAGCGCCTCCTTGTGATTTACCTTTTTCGTCTTTCCAGAGAGGGGCATTTTTTTCCAAACCCTTCATGCTTAGATTGACGCGACCTTGGTCGTCTATTTCTTTTATCCTAACAGTTACTTCATCGCCGATTTTCAAGAAATCAGAAGGCTTGTCGATGCGGTAAGGAGCTAGTTCGCTGACATGGACCATGCCGTCTTGATTGGCGTTCAAAGAAATGAAAGCGCCGAAGTCTAGCATCCTGACGACTTTACCAGTGATTATTTCACCGACTTCAAAGACGTGGATGATTTCTTTTACTTGCTTGACCGCTTCGTTAACCATTTCAACATCGGTGCCGCAAATCATTACTAAGCCATCATCTTCGATATCGATACTGACGCCAGTTTCATCGATAATCCGGTTTATGACTTTACCGCCCGGCCCAATGATAGCGCCGATTTTTTCCGGATCAACATTGAAGCTGATGATGCGCGGCGCGTATTTGGATAATTCTTCTCGTGGGGCCGCGATAGCCGTGCTCAAGACTCCTAATATCTGATCGAGAGCTTTTCGTCCCTGGGTTAAAGTCTTTTTAACTATTTCTTCACTAAGTCCGATAGTTTTGGTGTCTAACTGGATGGCAGTTAAGCCATTTTTGGTGCCAGTAATTTTGAAATCCATACCGCCTTCGCCGTCTTCTAAATCCTGGATATCGGTTAAGACTTCAAAGCGGCTCATATCGTGGTTAGAAGCTAAGCCCATGGCGATACCGGCTACTGGATTTTTTATCGGGACGCCAGCGTCCATTAAGGCGAGGGTCGAAGCGCAGGTTGAAGCCATTGAAGATGATCCATTTGAACCCAGGGTTTCGCTGACAACCCGGACGGTATAAGGGAAATCTTCTTTGTTTGGGATCATCGGCATCAAGGCTTTTTCCGCCAAAGCGCCGTGGCCGATTTCTCGGCGGCCAGTACCTCTTAGGGGCGAGGCTTCACCGACGGAATAAGGCGGGAAATTATAATGATGCATGTAGCGTTTTTTGCTCTGTCCTTCTAAACCCTCAAGAGACTGTTCCATTCCCGGAGCGCCCAAGGTAACGATAGACATTACCTGGGTTTCGCCGCGAGAGAAAAGGGAAGTGCCGTGGTCGCGAGGCAATATAGCTACCTCAGCGTTCAATTCTCTGATTTCATCTAGAGCCCGTCCATCAACGCGTCGGTGATCATTTAAGATGGCGTCGGTGACAGCCGCTTCAATCATGTCCTCCGCTAATTTTTTGCTGACGAATTTTCTTTGGCCGGCGTCTAATCCTTGGGTTGCTAAGTATTCATCCAGTTGTTCTTTAATGGCCGCGACTGCCGCCTTTCTTTCACCTTTGCTGTAATAATTTTTGTCGAAAAGAATGCGCTTGATATTGTTAGCCAGCCAAGGACGGCCGATTTCTAACAAAGCCTCCTTGTTTTCTCTAGCCTGTTTTTCTTCGGCGGTTTCGATTTTAGCCTGAGCATCACTTTCTTTTTTAGGAGCGACGTTGGCTTTTAATTCGTTTATCAATTCAATAGCACCGGCTAATTTTTCTTGGCCAGCCATAATTGCCTTGAACATTAAGTCTTCCGGTATTTCATTAGCGCCAGCCTCAATCATTAAAGTCCTTTCTTTGGTGCCAGCGACAATCAAGTCTAGCGAACTCTTCGCCTGTTCTTCATAAGTAGGATTAAAGATGAAATTATCCTCAATCAAAGCAACACGGACGCCGCTGAGAGGGCCGTTCCATTTTAATCCGGATATCGACAAAGCGGCCGAAGCGGCTACTAAAGCGACGATATCGTGGTCATTTTCCTGGTCGACAGCCAAAACCGTGATTATCACTTGAACATCGCGGTTATCACCTTTTTCAAATAAAGGGCGGATAGAGCGGTCGATCATTCTGCCGGTCAGAACCGATTGGTCAGAAGGGCGGCCTTCACGTTTAATCCAACGCGAACCTTTGATAATACCGGCGGCGTAAAGCTTTTCTTCGAATTCTACCATCAAAGGGAAGAAGTCGATGCCTTCGCGTTCGGTTTTTGACTGGACAACGGTCGCCTGGACGACAGTTTCGCCGTATTGGACCCAAACGGCGGCATCCGCCTGTTTGGCAACCTTACCAGTCTTAATGGTCAGGGGACGGCCAAGCCAATCCCGGGTAAATATTTTTTCCATAATATTTTTTCGGTTTTGGCCGTTAAATTGCAGGACTGTATGAAGATACAGCACTATCTATCTAACGGCCAACGCCGTTAATTAATTATTTTTTTGTCGATCCTTGCCGGCGGTTATTCTGTATCAGGAATTTTTGATTAGCGCCTAAGTCGAGAAAATCATCCGCTTCTTCAATCAATTTAGAAGAGCAAGTTTTTCTGAAGGCCATTATTTCCACTAAACAGCCTTTATTGTTTTGCAAATAGGAAACGAGAGGTAAATAATCTCCGTCTCCTGAAACAATAACAATAACATCTAATTTGTCGGCTAAGCGAACAGCATCAATGGCGATGCCGACATCCCAGTCGCCTTTTTTAGCGCCGCCGAAAAAGACTTGCAAGTCTTTCATCTTAACCTCGAATCCTTGCTGGATTAGGGCCTCGATGAACGGCTGCTCTTCTTGATTTTCCGTCCGGATAGCATAAGCAGTGGCACGGATAAGTTTCCGACCGGCCACTGCTTTGCTTAATATCTCTTTAAAATTGACTCGACGATTATATAGATTCTTAGCCGAATGGTACATGTTCGAGGCATCAACCAAGATGCCCACCCGTTGTTCCTTGTGTTTCATCATAATTATTTATCGTCCTCGTCCTCTTCGTTGTTTTCGTTTTCCTCTTCTTTATTTTCTAAAGATTCTTCGTCGCTATCAGTAGCGATGTATTTCTTTTCTTTCTTTTTTTCCTCTTCCTCTTCTTCTTGTAAGCGAGCGGCAATCTTGAGTTTCAGTTTTTCTGATAATTCTTTGAATTGTTCAGCGCTTTCTTTCTGTAAGTATTTGAGGAGCTTCCTTCTTTCGCTAACCTTCTTGAGAAGGCCGCGGCGAGAAGAGAAGTCGTGTTTGTGCATCTTTAGATGTTCGGTAAGTTCCTTGATTTCTTCAGTCAAGATAGCTATCTGGACCTGAGGAGAACCGGTATCAGTCGCGTGGACGCGGAATTTTTTTATTAATTTTTCTTTGATTTTTTTGTCTAGCATAATTTTTGATTCGCTCTATCCGAGAAGCGGACTGCTAACCCGCATCCAAGAAAGAGTAGGATTATTATTTATTATTTAACGGTATTAACCTTCTTCATCAAGCGTGATTTCTTGCGAGAAGCGGTGTTTTTCTTGATAACGCCTTTTTTTGCGGCTTTATCTATTGCTTTTATGGTTTTAGCAATGTCATTTTTTACTTTGGAATCGTTATCCTTGACCTGTTTTAGGCTAGTTTTAACCAATTTTTTTAGGTTGTCGGAAACTTTCTTGTTAGCCGCATTCCTTTTGGCGGCCTTTCTTAGCTCTTTTTCAGCTGATTTCTTATTAGGCATACAAGATTTGCTTTTTTTAGTAAATTAAAATCAAATAGGATTATAACATAATCGTAAATAAAAATCAAGGTTATTGTTTGTAATATTTTTGTCTTTTTTTAGCCATATTTTTGTTTAAGTTTAGCCTTTTCTCTTTTATCCGTTTAAAGATATTCAAAAAACGTTTTTTTCTGTATAATTGCTTTGTAAACTATGGTTATGAAAAATAAAATTTTACTTATAGGAGTTTTTGTTGTGTTTTTGGCGGTTTTGTATCTTAACCGTTCTTACGCTTATATTTATCAGACTATCGGCGGAGCGAATTTGCGCTTGCCAAACCAGGAAAATCTTTATCATTTGGGAGTGGCAGAATTTTCGAACGAAAATATGTTAGAGAAAAAAACCTTGACTTATGTTGCTTTGGGCGACAGTTTAAGTGCTGGTGCCGGAACGGATAGTGATGAGCAATCTTTCCCCTATCTGATAGCTAATAAGATTAGTCAGGAAAGCGATTCGCCTGTCGATTTACTTAATCTTTCGGTGCCGGGTTATAAAAGTTCCGATCTTTTGGGAAGATATTTGGATCAAGCGTTTGCCGCTAAGCCGGATTTTGTCACCATTTTGGTCGGTGTCAATGACATTCATAACCAAATATCCGTGGAGGATTTTATTTCTAATTATGAAAAAATCCTTTCTCGTTTGGAGAAAAACGGCAATAGTCAAATAAATATTATAAACATCCCGTTTATCGGCGCCAAAACTTTGATTTTGCCGCCATACGATTTGTATTTTCAGAAGAAAACCGAAAAATTTAATAAGGCTTTAGCCGATTTAGCGGCCAAGCACGATGTAAAAATAATTGATCTTTATAGTTTTAGCTATCGCCAGCTACGTGAGCCAGGCGATCATTATAGCCGCGACTTATTCCATCCGTCGGCCGCTGGTTATTCTGTTTGGGCTGATTTTATTTATGAAAATCTTAATAAATGATTATCTTTTAGAAACCTGGTTATTTAGCTTGGCGATTTTTCTTTTGTTGGCTATTTCTTTTAGAAAAAAAGAAGCGGAAAAAGAATGGTTGTCGCTCAGCGTTTCTAACGAGCTAAAAGGTTTAGCGATGTTTTTGATAGTCCTTTCTCATATCGGCTATTTTTTAGTTTCCGATACGCGTTTCCTTTGGCCTTGGTCAACTTTAGCCGGCGTCAGCGTTGATGCTTTTTTATTTTTGTCTGGTTTCGGCTTGAGCGCCAGTCAGTTAAAAAAAGATTTAAGCGTTAAAGATTTTTATCTGCGCCGCCTGGTTAAGCTCTTTATCCCTTTATGGGTGATGCTAGTTTTGCTTTTGCCGTTGGATATTTTTTATTTGAAAATCCAATATTCCGCCGCTTATATTCTTAGGCTTTTTTCTGGTTTAACTTTAAGTGCCGATCTTTATCGAGATTTTGATTCGCCTCTCTGGTACCTGACTTTCATGATTCCTTACTATGTATTATTTCCTTGGATATTTTCTAAAAAAGCGCCCTGGTTGGCCGCTATCATATCTTTTGTGTACGGTTTTGTTTTAGTCAATTGGCCTCCGAGTTTTCTTTCTGGGGTCGTCCATCTTTATAAGCTCCACATACTAGCCTTTCCTTTGGGTGTGCTTTTCGCTTGGCTGCTTAGCATTTTCCCGTCAAAGGAAAAAGTCAGCCAATATCTTTTTAAATCCTCTGCTTGGGGGCGATATTTGGTTTTAGCTTTTTCTATTCTTGTTTTTTTGTATTTCTTTAAAAATTCCAGTGTCGGTTCTGGCTACTGGCTAGAACAGTTTGTTAGTCTGGCCACCCTAGCTTCTATTATCGTCTTTTTTTCTTGGAAAAATTTTACTAGCCGTTTTTTTGCCATTTTCGGTGTTTATTCTTATGAGATATATCTTTGGCATTGGCCGGTAATTTATCGCTATGATTTTTTATATCGTTTTTTGCCGCCTTGGCTAGCGACCTTCGCTTATCTTTTTTTGCTTCTAGTTTTAGGATTCTTAGTTCAAAGGCTGGGTGCTTTTTTTCAGCGACAAAAACATCCGGTAACGGTGTCAACTACTTAAAAAAAGAACGTCTCATATAGAGACGTTTTTTTTAAAACTTTTTTTTGTTTCTTTTCTAAAGCCAATCTCGCGGAAGCCTTGGCCTTTTTTGTCGCGATAGTCGATCATTTTGGGATTGCTTTCTCGCCGACTTTCTACAGTAAAAGGTTCAAACCCTTCGCGGCAAAAAGTCTCTATTAGAAATGGCGGCCCGATTATTACCAAATCGTTAAACTTGCCGTCATTAAAATGTTTTTTTATTCTGTTAATCTGTTTTTTATCCGCGGTATTTTTTATAAATTCCGGATATTTTTCCAAAGAAACAGATAGGCCATAAATACTCTCTAGCCATTGGATGTGAAAAGGTGAGTAATTATGGTTTGAAACCCAAAGTACTTTTTTCATTTTTTCTCCTTTTTAATGAACAAGATAAAATTAACAATTAAACATATTTTTGTCAATTTTAAAACAAAAAAGCCTTTTAAAGGCTTTTTATTTAGTATTTAAGAATTTTATTTTAGCAATCCTAGATAATCCAAGCCTAAATAAGCGACTTCGACGTCGGTCAGGCGGCCGCTTCTGATTAATTCCCTAAATTCATTAAGCGGTAGGGTTTTTATTTCTATGAATTCATTTTCATCAAGTTTTTGTTCAGAAATTTTTTGGCAATTTTTAGCTACGAAGCAGTATCTATCAATAGTGTTATAGCCGCAGTCTAGGCATCGGGTTACGAATTCCATTTCGCCTTTGTAGCCAGTTTCTTCCAGCAGTTCTCGTTCGGCGGCTTCTTTTGGATCTTCACCCTCTTCTATCCGACCGCCGGGCAGTTCCATGATGAGCTCTTCCGGGCCGACGCGGAATTGTTTGGCGAGTATGACTTCGTTTTTTTCTGTCAGGGCGAGAATGCAGACCGGTGAGCCGCTTTTTAAAACATAATAATCAGCTAAACGGCCATCTGGTAATAGATAGTCGCGCTTTTCAATGGCGCGTCCATATTTTGAAAAGACTATTTCCGTTGATTTTCTTTCCCATTTGTCCATATAAAATTTATTAATCGGTGAATAATGATTTGTAGTTGTCTTTAATAAAAAGATCTTTTATTTCCGGAGGATAGACTTCTAGATTTTTTAAATTGTTTATTTCAACCCACATCGGCTGGTAATAATTTTTTTCTGAATTTATTTGGTTTTCGGGGCTATCGGCCGACAGCTTGGGAACGCCCGAATGATTTTTTACGAGATAAAAATATTCGCTTTTGCCTTCACGTTCATAAAAATATAAAAGACGGTCAATTTCCGCCTTGATTGTGGTCTCTTCTGATAACTCCCTAAGGACCGCCTGTTCCAATGATTCGCCGTCTTCAACACTGCCTCCAGGAAAAACATAGTATTCTTTATTGTCGCGGCGGCGATACATCAATAAGACCTTATCGTTATTCACGACAATGGCGGCGGCGCGAGTTTTTTTATTTTGAGATTGTTGAACCATAAAAATTATAAGGATTTTATGGTTTAAATCGATTTGTTAATCGATTTTGTGAAAAATGTCGGGGTGGAGAGATTCGAACTCTCGGTCTTCTGGTCCCAAACCAGACGCCTTAGACCAACTGGGCCACACCCCGTTGATAAAAAATCACGAACCAAAACGCTCGCCTCACGGGAGCTGGTTCGTAATCAGTCTTGTGCCCCGGGTCAGAATCGAACTGACGACACAAGGATTTTCAGTCCTTTGCTCTACCACTGAGCTACCGAGGC